>NZ_JAWLPU010000001.1:600000-900000 GCF_036997485.1 Brachyspira pilosicoli
TATGTTTTTTACTTCCAAAGCATTGTTTATAAGCTCAATAAGCCAATCTTCATCATTAGCTTTTTTGTTTATAATATCTTCTACGTAATTGTAAGATAATTTTTTGTCCGAGTTTATAATGCTTTTAACTACATCGCTTGCCAAAATATTCCCATCTTTATCTATAACGCAAATTAAAGTCAAAGTAAATCTATCAACTTTTTCATTGAGTGAAATGATGTCATTTGAAAGAATCTCTGGAAACATATTATATACTTTATCTATTAAGTAAGTGGAGTTTCCTCTTTTTTTTGCTTCTATATCAAGAGGAGAATCAGCCTCTATAAAATGGCTGACATCAGAAATATGCACATACACTTTATAATTATCTTCTATCTTTTCTATGCTAAATGCATCGTCTAAGTCTTTTGAATGCTCTGAGTCTATTGTAACAGTTTTTAAACTCCTCAAATCAGCCCTATCAGCAATATCATTAAAATTAGCATTGTTATTAATATTTTCTGCTAACTTTAATAAATCATCAGAAAAGTTTAATTTAATATTATAAGCATCTGCTATTATCTCTGAATCTAATTTAGCATCATCTATATTAATATTTATTTTTTTAGCGTGAACTGAAGTTTTTACAGCTTCTTTGTTGGCACTATTTGGGTTTATAAATAAATACCCAGCTTTAGTTACCCTAAGTAAATTGCTGTCAGTTTTTTGTATATATCCATCGCTGATTGCTTTTCTTATTAAATTAGTAAGAGAAGTTTTTTCTAATGGAGTTTTTGCATTAAATTTTATAAATACATTATAGTCCATTTGATTTTTAGACAATTTTGCTATAAGTTCTTCTATGGTTTTCATAAATACTCTCTCAAAAATAATAATAAATTATACTAAAGTGATTGCATTTTGTCAAAAATTATTTTTATAATTTTGAACATTTGCGGGGGACAGTATCAGCAAATATTTTACTATATATATTGGAATATGTATTAACTATAAAATAATACCTGCATTTTAGCATAAAAAATGCAGTCTTTTTGCTTCTTTGGGTCACCAAAAGAAGTAGGGGTGCGGGGACTAGTCCACGAAAACAACAAAATTTAAAAACAAAAAATTGACAAACTTAAAAATTTTCAGTATATACCAAAAAAAGAAGTGGGTGTGTGTAGCTATAGGGCACGCTTCGCAGAGGGCTAGTCCCCCATAAATATTTTAAATTACAAAATATAACTTTTAACAAACTTAAAAATTTTAGTGTATATAAACAATTATATTTTGTCATATAAGTTTTTATTTTATTCAACTTTTTCCCGCAGCAAAAAGTTTTTACCCTACGGGTACGCTTTGCGAAAGTGCAAATATTTTATAAAAAATATAACCATAATAATATAGTGAAATAAATTTATTATAGATAATAATAAAAAATTATACCCAATATATGTATATTGATTTTTTATTTTAATTATTTATACTTTTAAAATTAGTAATAAAAATATAAACAACAATGGAGGTATATAATGAAAAAACTAATTCTATCATTTTTATTGGGTATCTTTACTATATCTTGTTCAAATAATAATAATATATTAGATGCCATACTAAATAATGATTTAGAAGGTCTCAAAAAATTAATAAATAAAGAAAATATTAATACTGGAATAACCATAAAGGATGAGGTTTCTATATTAGATAGATCTTATGAGATTAATAAAGAAACTCCTATCATATTAGCTGTACTTAATAAAAATAAAGATATGATAAGATATCTGCTTGATAATGGTGCTGATCCTTCTATTTATGATGGCAGAGAGAGAAATGCTTTTCTTTGGGCTTGCGGTGCAGGTGATGTTGAAATTATACAGATGTTAGTTGAACATGATCCTAATTTAGTTAATTCAAGAAGTGGCAATAATGCTAATGGAATTATTATAGCAGCGGATTTTCGTAATATAGATGTATTTGAATATTTAGTAAAAGATTTAGGTCTTGATGTAAATCACATGGATGATTTAGGAGTAACTGCTCTGCTTTTATCTCGTAAAAAAGAGGCTAAAGAAAAATTAATAGAGCTTGGTGCAAAAAGATAAGAATAATAAAAAGTTAGCCATAGCAGCCAATAACTTTAGTTGCTGGCTTATATTGGCGATGCTGTAGGTAAGGAGCCTTATGGTTGGCATAGTAATAATAAAATATAATTTATAAAAATTGTGAGCCTCTAGCAAATTTATTTGATAGAGTTTGATTAGCGAACAATTTTTATTAGTAATAATAGGAACTCAAATGGTAAAAAAATATATTGTATTAATTATTGTTGGAGTAGTTTTAATGGTAAATGATTCTTATGGTATAACTCAAGATGAAAGAAATTTTCTTCATGCATGCCGTTATGGTCAAATGTATGTAATTGAAGAATTAATTGATAAAGTTAATATTAATGTTCAAGATGAAGAAGACGGATTTACTCCTTTAATGAATGCTGTAACAGAAGGAGAAATAGAGGTTGTTAAAATTTTATTAGAGCATAATGCAGATGTTATTAAAATAAAAGATAATAAGGGAAGAAATGCATTTTTCTGGGCTGCTGTTTTAGATGAACTTGAAATCTTAAAACTATTTGAAAAATATAATCCTGATTTTAATGTGTCAGATAATTATGGTTCTAATGTTTTCTTTTTTACTAGAAAAAAGGAAACCGTTAATTATTTCATTCAACATGGTGCAGATATAAATAAAAAAAATAAATCTGGAAGAACTCCCTTAATACAGCATTCTTTAGCATATGAAAATCAAGAACATGTAAAGTTTTTACTTGAAAAAGGTGCTGATATTAATGCTCAAGATAATGAAGGTGTTACTACATTAATGTTTGCTGTTCAAACTGATAAAGTACAAATAATAGATATATGTTTATCAGAAAATGCAGATATTAATATAAAAGATAATGAAGGAAAAACAGCTTTATTTCATACAATATCATCTTTTGGTGTTTTAGAGAATGTTAAGGCAATGACGGAAGATATGTTTGGAGATCATGCCAAAACAGACTATATAAAAGATTATATGAATCAGAAGAAAATGGAAGAGACAGATAGGGCTATTAGACTTATAAAGTTATTAGTATCTAATGGTGCCGATATTAATGCTCAAGACAATAAAGGAAATACTTTATTAATGTATGCTATAGCACTTCGCAATGAACCTCTTATAAATGAGATATTAAAATTAAATCCTGATGTGAATATAAAAAATAAAAAAGGAAAAACAGCTAATGATATGGCAAAGGAGTACGGTTATAAAATAGTAAAATAGTGAATGTTTTATAAATTGTAATATTTATGTTTTAATTTATATGTAATGATAATAAAAAATTAAAACTATATAGAACTAATAAAAAACTTGTGAGTGTAGTAACAAATAAGTTTTTTATATATAATAAAAAAATGTAGGCAATACACACTTACAGGGGCATAACAACAAAATAAAAAATTACAAGATTTTGAAAACTATATATACCTGAATAAATATATTTTGTCAATTTTAGTTTTTTCAATTTTATTGTTTGTGGCGGCTTTGCCACCGACCCCCCAACTTCTTTTACCGAGTAGGTACCTTTCGGTATTGGTATAAAAGAAGCAAAAAAACTATATTTTAAAAAAATCAAGCTTTAGCTGTTGCCCAAAATACATATGATATTATTTTATACATATTCCAACATATAAAGCTAAAACATTTGCACTTTTTGCAACTTTGACGAAGTCCGCACAGCGAAGGCGGGAAAAAGAACAATAATTTTTTACTTAAAATTTTTCAACATAGACTAAGAATTTAGTATTTAAATTTATTGTTTGTGGTGGCTTTGCCCCCACACCCCCAGTTCTTTTACCGAGTAGGTACCTTTCGGTATTGGTATAAAAGAACCAAAAGAACTATATTTTAAAAAAATCAAGCTTTAGCTGTTGCCCAAAATACATATGATATTATTTTATACATATTCCAACATATAAAGCTAAAACATTTGCACTTTTTGCAACTTTGACGAAGTCCGCACAGCGAAGGCGTGAAAAAGTTGATTAAAAAAAATTACATTGCAAAATATATTGACTTAGATATATAACTATTCGTTTGTAACTAGCTTCTCTTCGCTGCCGTTTACAGCTCCGTCTTTATCAACCTTCACTGTAAATATTTTAGATACACCCTTTTCTTCCGCTGTAATTCCATAATAGGCATCGGCTATAGTGGCAGATACTTCATCGTGCGTGATAATTAAGAATTGAGTTTTATCTGATAAGCCCTTAACCATATTCTTATATCTTATAATGTTCGCTCCGTCTAAAGCAGCATCCACCTCATCGAGTATACAAAATGGACTAGGTCTATACAAAAATATAGCAAATACTAAAGCAAGCCCTGTCATAGTAAGCTCGCCTCCAGAATACGAGACTATGTTTTCCATTTTCTTGCCCGGCGGCTGTGCGAATATATCAATAGGACTGTTTAATAAATCTTCTTCGTTTTGTATTTTTAAGCCGGCATTACCGCCGCCAAATAAGATTTTAAATGTCTCAGAGAATTTTTTGTTTATTTCATTAAATGTTTTAAGAAAATCTTCTCCTGCCTTTTTGTTGGCATCAGCTATTATTTTTAATATCTCTTCTTTTGATTTCTCTAAATCTTCTTTTTGCTTGCTTAAAAACTCGAATCTATTTTTTGCCTCTTGATATTCATCGAGTGCCATCTCATTAATATGACCTAAATTCTTAATCTTGTCATTAATAGTGTTCAGCTTGTTTCTAAAAACTTCTTCATCAATTAAGCCTTCTGTAACAGCCTCATACTCTTTCAAATTAATAGCATTAGTCTCATAAAAATTATTATATATATCATTAATCTTATCTTTTGTCTGATTAATTCTCTCGCTTATTCTTGTAATATTTTCATTTGTTTCGTTTAACTTTTTTATATGTTTTGAGTGATTAACATCAAAGTTAGATAAAGCAGATTCAGCCTTTTTTATTTCGCTAGCCTTTAATCTTGCCTCACTCTCCATTTTTGTTTTTTTCTTTTCGAGTTCTTTAAAATTGTTTATATTGTCTTTTAGCTCTTTATCTAATAATTTATAATCTTCTTCTTGTTTTTGTATCTTATCATTTAATGTTGCAAACTCTTCTTCTACAATAGCTATACTTTTTATTATCATCTCTTTTCTATCTTCAGAAGCTTTTTTATTTGTCTCATATTTTGCTTTTGATATTGTGAGAGTAGTAAGATTAGAATTTGATAAATTAATGTTTTCTGTTGCTTTTTTTATTTCGTTGTTAAGCTCTTCTATTCTGTCAAGATTGCTTTGAATAGAAGATTCTAAAGAAGCTATCTCTTTATCTATAGCCTCTTTTTGCATATAAGTACCCTCTTTATCAAACAGCAAATCAACAAAAGGGTCTTTTATTTTAGTGTATTCTTTAAAAATATCTTGTAAAAGCAATGCATCTCTTTTTTCTGTATCAAGCATCTCTTTTAAATTTCTTACAAATGATGATAAAGAATTAAAACTAAGCTCATTGAGATTATCCAAAACACCATCTTCTTCAAACTCTTTTATAGTGTTCATTTTGGTGTTGATAGATCCAAGTAAGTTATTAAAACCTATATCAATATCAGCTTCATGCTTTCCTATATTCTGATAAAAACTATTACCCATTATATCTTTTTTCTTTTCATCAATCTCGGTAATTATTTTATTTATCACTTCAAGCTGTCTTTCTCTGGCATCGGCTATTTTTAAAGTATTGTTTTGATTGTTTTGTGTGAGTATTGCTATTTCATCGTTGCAGCTAGCTATTTTATTTTGCTCGCTTGCAATATTGCCCTCTTCTATCTCTTGTTCTTTTAATGCTAATTCAATATTTTCTAATATGTTTTTTATATCTTTATCTAATTCTAATATTTGATTTTTATCTTCTTCTATTCTTTTAGCTAAAGTATTTTTTCTGTTTATAGTTTCTTCTTTTTCTTTAAACTTATTTTCTAATTGTATCTTTAATTGATTAGACATTTTTTCTATATGAGTAAGTTCTGTTACTATTAATGACACCTGTTTGTCAAGCTCTATAGATAAGTTTCTTGTCTCTTCAAACTTTAATAGTTCCTGCTGTTTTTGATTATCTAAATCTAATAGGTTCTTCTCAAGTTCCTGCTTTTTATTGTTAAGCTCTTCAAGATTTTTATTATAATCCTCTAAAGTAATTTTTGCCTTTTTAATCTGATTAACATTTATACTTATGCTTATTTTTTTCTTATCGTCTATAAGAGAATAATATTTTTCTGTGCGTGCCGCTTGGTCTTTTAATGATTTATAATTTTTCTCAGCATTCTTTATATCTATCTTAACATTATCAAGGTTTCTCTCAGAGTCTTCAAGTTTTTTGGTAGCCTCTCTTCTTCTCTCAAGATATTTACTAATACCCGCAGCATTTTCTATTATAGACCTTCTCTCTTCTGGTTTTTGTTTAGCAATCTCAGAAACTGTTCCCTGTTTAATTACAGAATATGCATTTTTACCTAACCCTGTATCAAGAAACATATCCACTATATCTTTAAGCCTTACCTGCTCATCATTAATATAATATTCTGATAAACCCTTTCTATAATACTTCCTAGTAACTATTATCTCATCTTTATCATATTTTTTTATCCATCTTGAAGTATTATCTAATGTTAAAGCTACTTGTGCCAAAGAGGACGGTTTTCTAGTGTCTGTACCATGAAATATAACACTTTCAAGCCCTTTAGAGCTATCTATTCTTAATCTGCTTGCAGACTGCTCCCCCATTACCCATAAAAAGGCCTCTACTATATTACTCTTACCTATACCATTAGGTCCAAGCACTACAGTAACACCTTCATTAAACTCTATATTAGTTTCTATGGCAAATGATTTGAATCCGTGCAAATTAAGATTCTTTATATACATCTTCTTTCCTGTCTATATACTAATTATTTACAATTTTATAATAATTATCGTCATTTACAATAATTAATTACAGTATAAATCTTAAAACATTATACAATCGTATTAAAAAAAAGCAATGAATTTATATACAAGTGAAAATGCTTTCTACTCTTCTTCTAAATTTCTTTTAGATACTATAATACCGTAACCTGTAATTTGTAATTCTACATTATTATTAAGCACAACAGTAAAAAACTTATTTTCTCTAACTATAGAAGTTATTTTTGAAGCAGGGTATTCGTTATCTATTACTTTTACCATACTTCTATGTATACAGCTTCTTGGTATGCCGTTTGGATTATTTTCTAAATTATCTATTTTAATGCTTTTCCAAAGTCCGCTTTGATAAAATATAATATTAAAGCCTAATTTAGTATTAACTTCATATCCTCCGCCATTTTGATACAAGCTAACAGTATCTACAGTATCCCCAGGTAAATTAAGATTAATAAAATTTTTAGCCTGAAGAGGTAAAGAAGCCTCTGTAAGGTTTTGTGTGTATAAAAAAGAATACAAAATGATAAAAAATAATAAAATTTTCTTCATAATAATAAATTAGTGTGCATTATATATTCGTATTTTATCTATTTAAATTTAATATATATTATATAAAAATTAAGGCTACAGCAAAAAGCCATAGCCTCAATATGAACACACAACTTGAGAATTATCTTAAAAATTATTTCAAAGCGTTAATTTTTTTCATCATTTCTGATTTTTTAACACTAGCTCTGTTAGTATGAATAACAGATTTTCTAGCAGCTTTATCTAAAGCACTAGCATATTTATTATATTCAGCTATAGAAGCATCTTTATCATTAGCATCTATAGACTTTAATACTTTCTTTTTTTGAGTATTTAAAAAGCTTTTTATTTTTCTGTTATAAAGATTTCTCGTAACATTTTGTCTTAATCTTTTAGAAGCGGATCTTATATTAGGCATTCATTATACTCCAGTGAAGTTAGTTAAAATAAAAATCGGAGTTAACGGGGCTCGAACCCGCGACCTCCTGCGTGACAGGCAGGCGCTCTAACCAAACTGAGCTACAACTCCAAAAAACTTTTTAAGTTAGATTATTATACTACAAATATATTTTTTGTCAAGTGCAAAATAACTTTTTTAAAAATAATTTATAGCACAAAATATTTAAAATAAACACTAATAAATAACATAAGATTTTTTGATTTTTTATACTTTTAACTATATAATAAATAAAAATACACTTTTATAAGGAGTTTATTAATGACTAAAGTTGTTTTAATAAGACATGGAGAAAGTGTTTGGAATAAAGAAAACCTCTTTACTGGTTGGGCTGATGTTACTTTATCAGAAAAAGGCATTGAAGAGGCTAAAGCCGGCGGTGTAGAACTAAAAAAAGCTGGATTTACTTTTGACAAAGCTTACACTTCAACTCTTACTCGCGCAATCAAAACTTTAAATTTGGTATTAGAAGAAATGGGACTTTTATGGATACCAGTAGAAAAATGCTGGCAATTAAATGAAAGACATTATGGCGCTTTACAAGGATTAAACAAATCTCAAACTGCTGAAAAATATGGTGAAGATCAAGTTAAAATATGGAGAAGAAGCTATGATACTCCGCCTCCTGCTTTAGAAAAATCTGATGAAAGATATCCTGGAAATGACCCTCGATACAAAAACTTATCTGAAAAAGAACTTCCTCTTACAGAATGTTTAAAAGACACTGTTGCAAGAGTTGTTCCTTTCTGGGAAAACGTTATACTTCCAGATATTAAAGCTGGTAAAAAAATTATAATCGCTGCTCATGGTAACAGCTTAAGAGCATTAGTTAAATATTTAGATAATATTTCTGATGCTGATATCACAGAGCTTAATATACCTACTGGAATGCCTTTAGTTTATGAGCTTGATGATAATTTCAAAGCTATTAATAAACAATATTTAGGTGACCCTGAGGCTGTTAAAAAAGCTATGGAAGCTGTGGCAAATCAAGGAAAGAAAAAATAATAATTAGTTTTTTAATTAGACATTTTATAAAAGCAGCTAATTACTTTCTAAAAAATAGAAAATAACCAGCTGCTTTTTTTATACAATTTACAAAAGTTATAATAGATAATTTTATCCTACTATAGGTTCAAATATAGGATTTTGCTCTTCTAATTCGAGGCAAACACAATAATTATATTTATCATACATATCCTTAGGTAAATCAACTTCTATTACACTATTTCCTTCACAAGCTTTCAAGCAATCACATTTTAATTCTCTTTTATCTTTAAGAACATAAGCTTTCTTTACTTTATTTCCTACATTTAGAAGCTCTATATATTTCCTAGGAGATAATACATGAACAAATAGTTTATAATCTTTTTGAGTAAATTGAGCCCATTCCAACTCGTATGGGTATATATCAACTTTCTTGCTTGCAAATATAGCCTCTTCATTATCTTTTACATATTGACCTACAGTGTCTAATATATCTATACTTTCTTTAGGCACATTGCCCAAACTATCAGGACCAATATTTAGAAGATAGTTTCCGCCTCTGCTTACAATTTTTAAAAGTATCCTTATAATATCATTAGGATTTTTCCAATTATGATCATCTTTTTTAAATCCCCAAGTATCATTCAAAGTAGCAGGTATTTCCCAATCTCCATCATATGGAAGCCTAGGTATAAAATTATCACCTGTTGTCATATATTCGCCTATTTGATTGCCTATTCTTCCGCTTACTATACAATTAGGCTGTATTGATTTTACTAAATCATATAATGATTTGCTTTGTTCTGGTGTACTTTCCATAGGAGTATCAAACCATATTAAAGCTATATCTCCGTATTCTGTCAATATTTCTTTTAACTGGGGTTTTACTTTATGGTCTAAGTAATACTGGTAATCTTTTTTTGAATTATCTTTTCCTGCCATAAGTCCATTAGGGTCATGCCAATCTTGAGCTTGAGAATAATATAATCCCAATTTCATAGAATATTTTTCGCAGGCTAATTGAAGCTGTTTTAATATATCTTTTTTATATGGGGTTGCTTTTACAACATTATAGCTGCTGCATTTAGAGTCATACATAGCAAAACCTTCATGATGTTTAGAAGTAAATACAATATATTTCATTCCCCAATCTTTAGCTTTTTTCACTATATATTCAGCATCAAAATTCACAGGATTAAATTGAGCTGCTAACTTCTCATATTCCTCTACAGGTATATTTAAAGTATTCATTATCCATTCGCCTATTCTCTCAGTTTTCTTGCCTTTATATTCTCCAGCTAATATAGAATATAATCCCCAATGTATAAATAAGCCGAACTTAGCATCTTTAAACCATTGCTGTTTAGTATCTTTAAGCATTTTTAGCTCTCCTCGTCTATAATTTTTTGTTTTAATTTTTTAACCTTTAATAGAACCAGCCATCATACCAGCTTGAACTTTTTCATGGAAGAATATATATAATACAAGCATAGGAAGAACAGCTATAATTATGCAAGCAAATATAGGTCCTAATCTCTGCTGATATCCGCCTGAAAAAGCAAGCATGGATCTAGCTACAGTATATTTAGACTCATCTGTAAATAATATCATAGAGAAAATCAACTCTCCATATCCTGCTATAAAAGCTAATATAGCCTCTGTAGAAATTATTGGTATTGATACAGGATACAATATTCTAAATAATAATTGAAAGTCGTTACATCCGTCTATAATAGCTGCCTCATCTATTTCTTTATCTATTCCATCTAAATATCCAGTAAATAAAAACACTGCCTGTGATAATCCAAAAGCTACATAAACTAATATTATAAACCAATAAGTATTTTTACCATTAAGTATAGTAGAAAGGCTTGATATAGGGATTATAGTACAATGTACAGGTATCATAACTCCTACAACAAATAATAAATATATTAATGATTTATATTTAAACTTTTTTCTTGATAAAATATATGCTGTAAACATTCCTATTACTATGGTTAGTGCAGTAGATACTATAGCAATAAAAATAGAATTTAATATTCCTCTCCCTATTTTTGCTACAGTAAAAGCATCAGTATAATTTTGCCAAATCCATTCCTTAGGCAATGAAAACATACTTAAATATATTCCATTATTGTCTTTAAATGAAGACAATAAAGTAATAGCAAGAGGAAATAAAGTTGTTATACCCCATAATATAGCAAAGGCATAAGCTCCATATTTAAACATTTTTCTGCTCATTTATAACCCTCCGATTATTCTTCTTTTTTGAATAAAGTTTTTGTCAATAAAAAGCTTAATATCATACCAAGTAATAGAAGTATAACCCCTATAGCACTGCTTGTACCAAAAGATTTAAAAGTAAATGCTTCGTTATATAATAATGTAGCAGGTACTTCTGATGTTCTGTTTGGTCCTCCTTTTGTCATAGCCCATACTAAATCAAAAACTTTTAGACATCCTGTTATACACAATATAGAAAATATTTTAAATGATTCTTTAGATAAAGGTATAGAAATATATATCAATTTTTTTATACCTGTACAGCCGTCTAATTCAGCAGACTCATAAATAGAATTAGGAATAGCTATTAATCCTGCAGCAAATATGAGCATATTATATCCTGCATAAGTCCATTCATTTACAAGAACAATAGACCATATATTTAAAGTAGGAGTAGAAAGCCACTCTTTTGCTAAAAAATCTAAGCCGACTGCTTTTAATATCACATTCAAAGCACCATAAGTAGGGTTTAATATATATACCCACATTAAAGCTATCGCTGTACCTGAAAGCATAATAGGCATAAAAAATGAAGTTTTCATCAATTTTGTGCCTCTTAGCTTGGAAGTAATAAGCAATGCTAAAATAAATGATAAAGGCATCAATATTAAAAATCCACCTATCATAAAATAGAATGAATTTAATAATGCTTTAAAAAAACTTGGGCTTTTTAAAACATTTATAAAATTATTTAATCCTACAAATTTTAAAGGAGAACCAAATATACCCTTCCAGCTAAAAAAAGACAAATATATTGTGTTTAGCACAGGATATATTATTAGACCAAAAAATATTATTAAAGCTGGAGCCAAAAATAATATAATTATAAAAGTATCCTTTCTTTTTTTATTCATAAATTATCCTATTATTGATTCAAACGTTCTACAATTTGTTTGCCGCATTCTTCAGGAGTGTTACCCATACCTAATCCTTGCAAAGCATTTCTAACTGAATCCAACATATGTGAAGCAGGGTCAGAATTTTGAACATCTGAACCTAATGCCTCGTAACTGTTCAATATTTTAAATACTTCATCTAAAACAGGATTGTCAGGAGCATTTTCTGAAGGGGTAAATTTAACAGGAGGTATAGCAGCTGCCACCTCGTTTAAGCCTCTAAAATATTCTTCTGATGTAATATATTTTAAAAACTTTATAGATGCTTCTATTTCTTCTTCAGACTTGTTTAGTTTAGAAACATATAACATATCTGAAGCTCCGCCTTGGGCATGTGTTTTATATTGAGGATTAATATATGGAAAAGCAACAACACCTATTTTATTATATATATCTTTACCAACAGTTTCTAATACATACCAAGAACCATTCCACATCATAGCAGACTTTTCTGATTCAAATGAAGCTACCTCTGTACCATAATCTGTATTTAATATATCTGTACCTAAATATCCTTTTTCTAACATATCATAAATCTTTTGATAAGTTCCTATCATTTCAGGGCTGTCATAAGACAAAGTTCTATCAGCAAGCTTTTTAGCGGCACCTACGCCTAATGTCTTATATACTATATTATTATGCAAGTGTCCCAATCTCCAAATATCTTTTTCACCTGCTTGAAAAGGTTTAATACCTGCTTGCTTTAATTTTTCGCATACTGCCAATAATTGATCATAAGTTTCTGGCGGAGTCAAACCGTTTTTAGCAAAAATATCTTTATTATAATAAAGTAATATAGTGTATGATTTAAAAGGAACACCCCAAATTCCATCATAATCATCATATTTCAAATCGCTAAAAAGTGAAGCATAAAAACTATCATACCAAGCTTTATCTGTATCAAAATATGTTTGTATATTTACTAAAGCATCTGCATCTAAATAATCTTTAACTCTTGAACCGCCGTATTCAAGAAAAATATTAGGAGTATCTCCATTAGCAAAAGAAACTCTCAACTTATCCAAATAATTGGCTTCCTGAACAACATAATCTGTAACCACTTTTACACCATTATTCATATTATTGAATTCTTCTACCTTCTGTCTGAAATAAACTTCATCCGGACTTTCAGAACCGTATCTCGTAAATACTTGAATAATAATGCTGCCATCTTCAGCTACATTTTTTGATGATTTGTTACAAGAGATTATAAGAATTACACTTGTTAAAACAAATAAATAAAACACTATTCTTTTCATATTTATTTTCCTATAAAAAATATAATATACTAAATTAGCATATAAATATAATTACAAATGTCAATAAATATATAATTTTTTTAATTAAAAAAACATTTTAGTCAAAAAAAAATAATTAATAAACTAAAATTTTGATGTTTGTTTCATAAATATAAAATTATAAAATATAATAATTTTTTTATTTCATAACTTCAAAATTATATCTATTCAAAATTATTACATCCTTGATTTTTTAGTGCATAACATATAATATAAAATTACAAAAATTAATAAATAATAATTAAGGAAAATTGATGAAATACCCTGAATTTTTTACTCCGTTTGTATTTCCAGAAAATATACCAATACTTGGTGCTATTAGATGGTATGGACTTATGTATATAGTAGGAATTGGAGTTTCTTGCTTAATACTTAATCGTTTAGAAAAAAAAGGCTGGATTAAATTTAACAATTCAAAGGACGGCGGTGCTTATGATATGGTTTTTTATGCTGCTGTTGGTGCTATAATTGGAGCGAGGGTTGGATATTTTTTACTTTACTCACCTTCTTCTTTTTTAAAGCCTTGGGAGATATTAGGGTTTAATCTTGATAATGGAATAACTTTTTTAGGTTTTGCAGGAATGTCCTTTCATGGCGGACTTATAGGAATGATTATTGGAGGATATATATTCAGCAAAAAATATAAATATGAATTTTTAACTATAGCAGACCATGCAACACTCCCTTCAAGTTTTGCTTTATTTTTTGGAAGGATAGGAAACTTCATGAATGCCGAACTTTACGGAAGGGTTACTGATTCGCCTCTTGGAATGATATTTCCAAATTATGATGCCGTTGGAGGATATGAAAATTGGAAGGAATTGATACCGGCAATTAGACCATACACAGAATTAAGATACCCCTCACAATTATATGAAGCATTTCTTGAAGGTTTAGTTCTTGCTTTAGTGTCTTACATAATATTAGCATTAAGTCAAAAAAATAAGAATATAAGAAAAGGAACAAGACTATTTGTATGGATATTTTTATACGGACTTTTTAGAGCTGTGATAGAGCAGTTTTTCAGAGATGTTACAGAATGGACTATTGGCAATATCACATCTGGGGCAATATATTCTATAATAATGATGATAGTATCTTTAATAATGCTTATATATATTTACACAAAAAAGCCAGATACAAAAACATTAAAACAAAATAAAAAATAAAGGTTTATTATGTCATTTTCTTTTGAAGTATTAAAAAACTCTACTCAAACACATGCAAGACTCGGTAAGATAGAAGTTAATGGGGTTGTAATAGATACACCTGTTTTTATGCCTGTAGGAACTAAGGCTACTGTAAAAGCATTAACTCCTGCTATGGTAGAGGAAACTGAAAGTAAGATTATACTTGCTAACACTTATCATTTAGTTTTAAGACCGGGGTTAGAAGTTATCAAAAAATTCGGCGGAGTTAAAAAGTTTATGAATTGGAAAGGAGCTATGCTCACAGATTCCGGAGGTTTTCAGGTATTTTCACTTGCTCAGCTAAGAAAAATCACCGATGAAGGAGTTGAATTTAGGTCTCATATAGATGGTTCAAAATATTTCTTTACTCCAAAAAGTGTAATGGAGGCAGAGCATATTATAGGGGCTGACTTTATAATGAGTTTTGATGAATGCTGTAAAGCTGATGCTGATTATAATTATGCAAAAGAGGCTATGCTTAGAACTCATAAATGGGCTAAAGAATGTAAAGAATATCATGACAGCACTCCTAACAGCGAATATCAATACTTAGGCGGTATAATACAGGGCGGAATGTTTGATGATTTAAGAAAAGAAAGTGCTGAGACTTTGGTTAATATGGATTTTCCTTTTTATTCTATAGGGGGGCTTTCTGTTGGTGAAACTCCAGAGAAGATGCATGAGGTGCTTTCTAAAGTTATGCTATATACAAACAAGCAAAAACCTCGTTATTTAATGGGGGTTAGTGAGCCTCGAGATATACTTAATTCTGTGATGGAAGGCATTGATATGTTTGACTGCGTGATGCCTACAAGAAATGCAAGAAATGGCGAAGCTTTTACTATGAATGGAGTTGTGAGGATTAGAAACTCAAAATATAGAATGGACGACACTATATTAGAAGAAGGATGCGACTGCTATACTTGTAAAAATTTCTCTAAAGCTTATCTTAATCATCTTGATAAATCGCATGAAATACTATTTTCTATACTTATGACTATACATAATATAAGATTTATGCAGAGATTTATGAAGGATTTAAGAAATAGTATAGAAAACGATAACTTTAGCGAATATAGAAACACTATGATGAAAAGATTTTACGAAAATGAATAATAATAACTTTTAAAAGGAGGAGGAAAAATATTATATTATGGCAAAAGATTATAGCGAACATATAAAAAAATATAATGAAATACTAAATAATAACCCTAATGATATAAACGCCCTCACTTCTTTAGCAAGAATATATATAAAAGAAAATAAGTTAAATGAGGCTGAGAAATATTATAATAAAATATTAGAAAACAACCCTGATAATACTGAAGCTTTGTATATTATAGGCTTTATTAATATGCAAAAAAGTAATTATAAAAAATCAATAGATAATTTTATTAAATTAATAGAGCTTGGAATAGATAATGCTTTTATATATGAATATTTAGCTGCAATGGATAAAAATAATAGAGAAACATTTTTAAATAAAGCAATAGAAAAACATAATAAAAACAAATTAAAAAGAAAAGATTATGAAAGGCTTTCATATATGGCATATCAGAGCTATAAATGGAAAATGTATGATTTCGCTCTATATTATGCTGAACTTTCATATTCCATAAAGCAAACTAATGATATTACAAATTTACTTGGATGTATTTGTTTTTATAAAGAAGAATATGACAAGGCACTTTCTTATTTTCACGAGCTTAATTTTAATTGCAATAAAGAAAATATATATGCATTATGCAATATAGCTTCTTGTTACAGAAAAAAAAATAGTAATAATATGGCTATAAAATATTTAGATAAAGCAAAAGAATTAGATGATAATAATAAATTAATATATTACAATATAGGAACTATATACGATAAGATTGGAAATAGAAAATCAGCTTTAGAAAACTTTAATAAAGCTATAGAAATTGATTCAGATTATATTGAAGCAATAGAAGCAAAAAAATTGATATATAATTAATTTTATTAAAAAAATCATTAAAAAATTAATAAAAAACATATAATATCCATTGACATTTTTGTAAATAGTATTACAATTAAGAGTAACAAATCAAATTAGGAGATAAAAATGAATAAGATGTATTTTTCTGCATTTCAATTATCAAAATCTTTCTCTCCTAAACATCATCATCATCATCATTAATAATCATTTCTTTAATAAACAAATATAAAAAACAATTTTAAAAACATTATTTTTTTATTACGTTTATATAGATTAATTTAAAAAAATTATTTAACTTAGGAGGAAAAAACTATGAAACGTATATTAATTTTATTTTCTATGATTATTTTTGCTATATCTTGCTCAAAAACAGAAACGCAAAACACACAAACTGACAACTCTCTACAAAAAGTAAAAGACAAAGGCAAACTTGTATTAGGCTTGGATGATACTTTTGCCCCTATGGGTTTTAGAGATGAAGCTGGAAATATAGTTGGTTTTGATATAGATTTAGCTCAAGAAGTTGCTAATCGCTTAGGAGTAAAATTAGAAGTTAAGCCTATAGATTGGGCAAGCGGTATATTAAGCTTAAATAAGGGCGATGTTGATGTTTTATGGAATGGATTTACAATTAATGAAAGCAGAAAACAGCAAATTAATTTCTCTAAGCCATATCTTAATAACAGACTTATAATAGTAAAATCTTCTGACAGAAAAGACATTAACAGCAAAGAAGACTTAAAAGGAAAAGTGTTAGGGGTACAGGTTGGAAGCAATCAGGAGGCATTAGAAGCTGATCCTATAAGCAAAGAGGCTAAAGAGGTTAGACCTTATGATGTTAATGTTAATGCTTTCTTAGATTTACAAGCTAAGAGAATAGATGTTGTTGTAATAGATGAAGTTGCAGCACGTTATTATATATCTGAAGAGAATGTTAATTTTGAGGTTGTAGAAAATAGTCCATTAACTGAAGAGCTTTATGGTATAGGATTTAGAAAAAATGATGTAGAATTATTGAATGCTGTTGACAAAGCTTTAGATGATATGAGAGCTGATGGAAAAGCAGCAGAGATTTCTACTAAATGGTTTGGTAAAGACATAGTTGTAAAATAACAAAAAATTAATGGGGGCTAAATAATAAAGCCTCCATTAAAAAATAAATAATTCAAAAAAAATAGGAGATTAAAAATGAATAACATTAAATGCTTTTTCAAAGTTCAATTCTTAAAACAATATTCTCCTAAACATCATCATCATTAATAATTTCTTTTTATTTTATAAACATCAATTTTAAAACAATATTATATTTACTAACTTAAGAAAAAATTTATTTAAAAATTATAATTTAAAAATTTAAAAACAGGAGAAAACTATGAAACGTATAATAACTTTATTCTTTATATTTATTTTTGCTATATCTTGCTCAAAAACAGAAACACAGAATGCTGCTCAAATTTCAGCAGATAATTCTTTACAAAAAGTAAAAGAAAGCGGAAAACTAGTATTAGGTTTAGATGACACTTTTGCCCCCATGGGTTTTAGAGATGAAGATGGAAACATAGTTGGTTTTGATATAGACTTAGCCAAAGAAGTTGCAAACCGCCTCGGGGTGGAGTTAGAGGCAAAACCTATAGATTGGTCCAGTGCTGTATTGAGCTTAAAGAAAGGCGATGTTGATGTGGTATGGAATGGCTTTGCTATTAGTGAAAGCAGAAAACAACAGGTTAATTTTACTAAACCATATCTTAATAACAGACTTATGATAGTAAAAAACGCAGACAGAGCTGATATTAAAACTAAAGAAGATTTAAAAGGAAAAATATTAGGAGTACAAACAGGAAGCAGTAATTATGAATCATTAGAAGCTGACCCTATAAGCAAAGAAGCTAAAGAAATTAGACAATATGATTTTAATGTTAATGCTTTTTTAGATTTAGAGGCTAAAAGAATAGATGCTGTAATAGTAGATGAAATAGTGGCTCGTTATTATATATCTAAAGAAAATGCTGATTTTGAACTTTTAGAAGAATACCCTATTACATATAAATCTTTTGGAGTTGGAATTAGAAAAACAGATGCAGAACTATTAAATGCTATCGATAAAGCTTTAGATGATATGAGAGCTGATGGAAAAGCGGCTGAAATATCTACTAAATGGTTTGGTAAAGATGTATTTGTAAGAGGATAATTTAATACAGTATAACAAAAACTAAATAAAAAAACAAATAATTAAATAAAAAAATAGGAGAAAAACAATGAAACGTATATTAATTTTATTATCAATATTTATTTTTGCTTTATCTTGTTCAAAAAATCAAACACAAAATACCGAAGCAGCAGATAATTCTTTAGAAAAAGTAAAAGAAAGCGGAAAACTTGTATTAGGCTTAGATGATACTTTGGCACCAATGGGGTTTAGAGATGATAATGGTGATATAGTTGGTTTTGATATAGACTTAGCAAGGGAAGTTGCTAATCGTTTAGGGGTAGAGCTTGAGGCCAAACCTATAGATTGGTCTAGTGCTATATTGAGCTTAAAAAAAGGAGATATTGATGTGATATGGAATGGATTTGCTGTTAATGAAAGCAGAAAACAGCAAGTTAATTTCACTAAACCATATCTTTATAATAGACTTATGATAGCAAGATATTCTGACAGAAATGATATTAAAAGTAAAGAAGATTTGAAAGGAAAAATAGTAGGGGTACAAAGCGGAAGCAGTAATTATGAAACATTAGTAAATGACCCTATAAGTAAAGAAGTTAAAGAGATTAGACAATATGATTCTTATGTTAATGCTTTTTTGGATTTAGAGGCTAAAAGAATAGATGCTGTAGTGGTAGATGAAATAGTAGGACGTTATTACATATCTAAAGAAAAAGCTGATTTTGAAGTATTAGAAGATAACCCTATTACATCTCAATATCTTAGTGTAGGTCTAAGAAAAACAGATACAGAATTGTTAAATGCTATTGATAAAGCTTTAGATGATATGAGAGCTGATGGAAAAGCGGCTGAAATATCTACTAAATGGTTTGGCAAAGATATATTTATAAAAGGATAATTAATAAAAATTAGAACAGAGGCATAAATCCTCTGTTCTAAAAAATTTAATTTATAAAAATTTAATTTATATAAAAAATAATAAATCAATGGAAAAAAGCAAGGAATATTCCAACAGTGATAGCACCGGAAATTATACCAGAAATATTAACAGCCATAGCATGAAGAAGCAAACAGTTAGAAGAACTATTTTCTTGACCATATATATGAGCTCCCCAAGCAGGCACCGGGAAAGCACTAAGTCCTGCAGAACCTATTATAGGATTAACCTTGCCGCCTGTAAGTACATTGATAACCTTAGCAACTAAAACACCTATTATAGTATTTAATATTAATGATAAAAATCCAAATACAAATATTAATACTGTGCTTAAAGATATAAAAGTATCAGCAGAAGCAGAAGAGCCTATAGCTATACCAATAAGCATAGTAAGAATTCCTGTCAAAGATTTTTGTATTGTAACTGAGAAATTTTTAATAATATCAGATTCTCTTAAAATACTTCCAAAAAGAAGAGCAGCTATAAGCGGGAATGAATTAGCCAAAAATATACCGCAAAGAGCCATAGCAACCACAGCAAATATAATCTTCTCTCCCCTTGAAACATGTCTTAAATATGACATAGATATAGTTCTTTCTTTCTTTGTAGTTAAAACTTTAGTAACACCAATCTGTAGTATAGGCAAAAGTTCCATATAAAGATATGATGCCATTACAATAGGGGCAAAATATCTCGCATCAGTTACTAAAGTAGTCATATACATAGCCAAAGAACCATCAGCTGCGCCTATAATAGAAGTAGCAGCAGCCACATCAGAGCCTATTAAATTGCTTACCATAAAAAATACAACAAATATACCAATTTGAGAACTAGCACCTATAAAAAAATTTTTGGGATCAGCAAGTACAAGACCTAAATCTATCATAGTACCAACGGCGAAAAATACAAGCACAGAATAAACGCCGCTGCTTGCACCATTATATATCATACCCAAAAAACCATTAATAACATCTTCAGTGATTTTAGGTAAAGGCATATTAGCAGCAAGTATAGCAACTCCCATAGGTAAAAGAAGTAAAGGTTTCTTATTATAATATATAGACATATAAATTAAATAAGCACCTATCAATATCATTATTATCTGCGAAAAAGACGGCGGATAAAAACCTGCAAATAAATAGTTAAAATCCAACCCTAAAGAATTATTCATATTCACCTCTCGAAATTATATCTTACTTAATCTGCAATATTACTTGACCTTCTACAACAGATGAACCTTTCTCAACATGTATAGATATAACTTCTCCAGAAGCAGGAGCAGTAAGTTCATTTTCCATTTTCATAGCTTCTAATACAGCAACAACCTGTCCTTCTGTTACTTTGTCTCCTATAGCAACATTAAATGATAATATAGTGCCAGGCATAGTAGCTTTTACTGATATTGCATTCTCATCTATAGCAGGAGCTTTTTGAGCAACAGGTGCTGGTGTAGGTGCTGAAGCTTTTGTATTAGCCGCCTGATTATTTACAACTTTATTAACAGCAGCAGATAAAACTTTATTTGAAGCAGCAGACTCATTTCTTATCTCTTCAACAGATACATCATAACTTTTTCCATTAACAGTTACTTTATAATTTTTAATCATCTTTTATCTCCTAATTATTTTTTATTTTCTCTTATTTTATTTTATTCTGTCAGCCATACCCCATACAGGAGTTTTAGACTCTTTTATTGAAGTTATTACAAATTTAGAATTACCGCTATAAGCAGTGATACAAGCAGTAATAGCTGCTACAAGCTCACTGTCATCTAATAAATCCTCTTCTTTAGTTTTGCTCTCTTCTACAACCTTGCTAATCTCTTCTTCTTTCTTTATGTTTCTTGGCTTAAAAATAATACTTAAAACTAAAGCTAAAACATAAAAAACCAAAGCAACAATTAAAACAGATATTATACCGAATATTGTAATAGCAGCATTATGATCCATAATTTATTTACTCCTTTTATTATAATTACAATACAAAATCACAAAGGTATATTACCATGTTTGCGAGGAAGTCTTGTTTCTCTTTTGCTTACTAATAAATGAAGTGCATTAATGAGATAGCTTCTAGTATATTCAGGCTCTATTACATCATCAACATATCCTCTAACAGCAGCTCTGTAAGGGTTAGCAAACTCTTTTTTGTATTCTTCTATCTTTTCAGCTCTCATTTTCTTAGGGTCTTCAGCTTTTTCTATATCTTTTTTAAATATGATATTCGCAGCACCGTCAGGTCCCATAACAGCAATCTCAGCAGAAGGCCAAGCATAAACCATATCAGCACCTAAATGTTTAGAACACATAGCTATATAAGCTCCGCCATAAGACTTTCTTATAATAAGAGTAATCTTTGGAGCAGTAGCCTCAGAATAAGCATATAAAAGTTTAGCACCATGTCTAATAACACCATTATGTTCCTGACCTACACCAGGTAAATATCCTGCAGTATCAACCAATGTAACCAATGGAATATTAAAACTATCGCAGAAACGAATAAAACGAGCAGCTTTGTCCGCAGCATTAATATCAAGTACGCCTGCCATAGAATTAGGCTGATTAGCTATTATACCAACAGATTTACCATCAAGACGAGCAAAACATATCACTATATTAGTAGCAAATAAAGGCTGAAGCTCAAAAAACTCGCCATTATCAACCACTCTTTTTATAATCTCTTTTATATCATAAGGTTTATTAGGACTGTCTGGAAGTATATTTGATAATTCTTCATCATTTCTATTAGGGTCATCATTAGTATTTTCTAAAGGCACATCTTCCAAATTATTTTGAGGTATATAAGAAAGTAATTTTTTAACACCTTCTAAAGTAGATATCTCATCAGGGAACATCAAAGAAGCAACACCGGAAGTTTTGCTATGAACAAAAGCTCCTCCAAGCTCTTCTGCAGAAACCTGTTCGCCTGTTACAGCCTTTACAACCTGAGGACCAGTGATAAACATATTAGCAGTTTTATCAGTCATAAGTATAAAGTCCATCAAAGCAGGAGAATAAACAGCTCCTCCCGCACAAGGCCCCATTATTACACATATTTGTGGAATTACTCCAGAAGCTTGTACGTTTCTATAGAAAATATCGCCATAACCTCTTAATGAATCAATACCCTCTTGTATTCTAGCTCCGCCTGAATCGTTAATACCAATACAAGGGCAGCCTAATTTTATTGCCATATCTTGCACTTTACAAATTTTAGCAGCATGCATCTGTCCTAATGAACCGCCTATAACAGTAAAATCTTGAGCATATACACATACTTGTCTTCCGTTAATTTTACCATATCCTGTAACTACACCTTCGCCTGCTACTTTATTTTTTTCCATACCAAAATCACTGCATCTATGTTCTATAAAAGCATCAATCTCACAAAAAGTGCCTTCGTCTAAAAGATGCAATATACGTTCTCTTGCTGTTAATTTACCTTTAGCATGACGTTCTTCTATTTTGTCTTTGCCGCCAGCTTCTTCTATCTTTTCTTTTCTTTTCTTAAGTTCATTTATTTTTTCTTGCATATTTGAAACCTTTTATTTGATTATATTTTTTAATTAAAAGTTAATTCTGCTAAATTAAAAAATACAACTAATTAGTATTTATTGCAATCATATTTTATCATTTTTGTATATTTTAACAAATTAGTCGAAAGTTAAAAAATACAAAAAATAACTTGCAAAAAAGTTAGAATACTCTTACAATATGAAAAATTAATAATTCAAATAACATTATGGTATATAGAAAGAATAAAGAAAAATCAAATTATGTATGGTTTATTTTTTTAATTACTATAATTTAATATATATATACAATTTTTTAGGAGAAAGAATAAAATGAAAAAATTAATTATAATAACAAGTATATTAGCAATGAGCATAAGCAGCGGACTTATGGCTAAAACAGGATTTGGTTTAGGGCTAATGATACCGCTTGGAGCAAGCTTCAGCAGTTTCAGCGGAAATGAAGCTCAACATGTAAAATCTGATACTGGATTTGAATTTGGTATTCATTTACAGCCTGCATATTATTTTGGGTTTAACAATTTATCATTCGGCTTAGGATTAGATTTAGGATATAAAAGAGATGTGTTTGCTTTCAAAGCAGCTATTGATGAAAAATCAAAAGGCGGATTAACTTTCGATAGCTTAATGGTAGGAATACTTCCTAGAGTAGATATAGCTTTTGTTTCTATAGGTGTAGGTGCTGGTGTAAAAATACCTTTAGCAGGAAGCAGTTACTTTAGAGAAAGCGACGGAGGATACACTTCTCAAGGATATGATTATAAAAAGCTTAAAGATACTTTTAAAAACCCTTATATACCTTATGTAAAGGGGGTTGTTGATTTCTTATTACCTTATAACCTAGTTTTAGGTATATATGCTTCTTATGATATACCTTTGGTAGAATATAAAGACCCTAATAATAATATTAAAATGTCTTCATTTGATTTAGGCGGAGAAATTGGATTGAGATTCTAATAAAAATTAATTAAAAATAATATTTAAGGAATGCATATTTAATAATATGTATTCCTTATTTTTTATTATAAATAGATTATTACTATTTCCGAGTATAAAAAGCAGTACAATATAAAGGATTATAAAAAATGAAAAAAATAGTGATAATTGCGAGCTTATTAGTAATTGGATTAAGCGGAAATTTGATGGCAAAAACTGGTTTTGAAGTTAATGTTCTTCTTCCTTTTGGATTTAGTTTGGGTACTTATACGGGTACTGATGCTGCTAAATATACTAAGGCTGATGCTGGTTTTGAATTTGGAATACATGTTATACCTGGATATTATTTTGGAATTAGCAATATAGGTTTAGGAATTGGTTTTGATATTGGTTATCAGAAAGATGTATTTGCTTTCGGCTTAAAATCTCAAAGCGGAAGATACGGTGCTTCTTTTGATAGTTTTAATTTAGGATTATTGCCTAGAATTGATATTGGATTTGTATCTTTAGGAATTGGAGGAGGATTCAAGTTTCCTATAGCTGGTCTTATGTATCAAAGAGATGGTGCTGACGGCATAGGTCAGGCTAGCATGTATGATACAAAGAATATTTATAAAGAGTTTAATAAGCCTTTTATACCTTATGTAAAAGTTATGCTCGATTTTATATTACCGCTCAATTTAACAGCAGGTATTTATATTGCTTATGATATACCATTTATGGAAAGTAAAAGTCATAATTTCAAACTTTCTAGTGTAGATTTGGGAGCACAATTAGGTGTGAGATTCTAAAAAACAGTTAAAAAAATTAAAAGAGCTTGTAAAAAAATATTATAAGCTCTTTTTTTTATTCTATATATTTATTTCTATTTATTGTAAAGAACTCTCGTCAACCTCGGTTGCTTGAAGGCGAGTTTTTAATTTATCTATCACATTACCTTCTACTGCCTTTTGAAACTGTATGGCTACATCTTTATTTTTTGTAAACTTTGGTATAGCACTCGCTATTAAGGCTGATATTCTTTTATCAGATTGAACCATATCATAAATATGCTCTGGAATAGCTACTATTAATGTTGCACCTTTACTTTCTATTGGGTTTCCTTGCGATAACAAAGAATATATTGTTGGGCTTTCTGTTTCAACATATGAAAGAATTTTATTATAGAATATATGCCTTTTGTCATTCGGGCTAAGAGGAACATCATAAGCTGGTTTAGGAGCATTATTAATTTCTTTAGGTTTTTGAATATTATCATTACTAAGCCCATAGTCTTCATTAGTGTCAGAAACAGTTTGAACATTGCTTGAAGATATAATGTCTACAGGACGAATCAAATTGTCTGTATCAAGAAGTAAAAGCATACGCATCTCAAATATTACCCTCGCATTAGAAGCATTTCTTATACGCTCTTCTACATTTAATATATAATCAAGCATTCTCTCTATCTCATCATCGCTATAATTATTAGCAAAAGTCTTTAAGTCATCTCTCTCATTTTCTGTTATCTCTAATAATTTAATATCATCAATACCGCTCTTTATCATAAGTACAACACGCATATAATCAATTAAA
The DNA here is from genome assembly GCF_036997485.1 of Brachyspira pilosicoli. Lineage (NCBI taxonomy): Bacteria > Pseudomonadati > Spirochaetota > Spirochaetia > Brachyspirales > Brachyspiraceae > Brachyspira > Brachyspira pilosicoli. The sequence continues at coordinate 625,750 of NZ_JAWLPU010000001.1, forward strand.
TTATTAATGAATGTTCTCGGGTCAACAGACTCTTCAAATAGTTTTTTAACAAATTGAAAATAATTTTTTTTGTCTTTTGAAATCATTACATCAAAAAACTCTTTAACAAAAGAAAAATTATTCCCCCCAACCACAGCTATAACATCAGCACTTGTAATATGTTTTTTGTCTGCAGTATAGGCTATCATCTTTTCTAATATAGTTTCACTATCACGAACAGAACCCCTTGCCTGTTTTGCTATCAAAAATATAGCCTCATCATCATAAGCAATATTTTCTTTGTCTAATATACTTTTAAGAATCTTCTCTAAATCTTCTATACCCAAAGACTTAAAAATATACTGCTGACATCGGCTTCTTATTGTTGGGAGTACTCTGTCTGCTTCAGTAGTAGCAAGTATAAATACAACATGGGAAGGCGGCTCTTCTAATGTTTTAAGTAAAGCATTAAAAGCTTCATTAGTAATCTGGTGAACCTCATCTATAATATATACTTTATATTTACCAGCAACAGGCGATATGCGTACATTTTCTATTATTGTTCTTATATTTTCTATACCTCTATTGCTTGCACCGTCTATTTCAATAACATCTAAAGGAGTGCCATTTTCTATTTGCGTACAAGAAGGACAAACCCCGCATGGTTTATCTGTAGGACCATTAACACAGTTTAAGGCCTTTGCTATAATTCTTGCAAGAGATGTTTTACCTACACCATGAGCTCCAGAAAAAAGATAAGCATGTGCTATTTTTTTTTGTGCTATACTTTTAGATATTGTTTTTGTAATATGTTCCTGTCCTATCACCTCTTCAAAAGTTTGCGGACGATATTTTCTTGCTATTACTTTATAGTTTTCAGCCATGTTAATAGTGTTCCATTAAATTATTTTTTATGTTTTTAAAATTATTTTAACAGACTATATTTATTTGTCAATTTTTATTTATGCTCAAGCCATTTACATTCTGTTATATGCATATCTGAAAATACTGCTCTAAAAGATGAAGCCTCAGGACTGCATGCATATATTCCAAAACTTATCTCATCATTGCCTTTAAATAAATGAAATATCCTCATCTGCTTAAAAGTTTTACCATCTTCGCTGTATTCAATTAAAAAATCACTTTCCCTTCTGCTTAATCTATAATACATCTCTTTTATAGAAGCTGATATATCTTGAGTAGCCCAATCAGAATATCCGTTATTTGTAACAACACTTCCCAAACGCTGATAATCTTCATTCTCATATTCTATTGAAGCCTTAAACCAATTCTCACTGTCTATATAAATTGCAACTCCGCATTGGTCAAAACGGCGCTTACTTTCAAATAAAGTCTTTACAGTAAAAGAAAAATATTTATCACTTGTTTTAGTTTGGAGTACAGGAGCATTGTCATTTCTAAAGCCATAATATGTTCTCTGCCAAAGGTCTGTATTAGGCTCTGTATATATTTCTATTTTCTCATCATCAATTAATATTTTTCGAGGCTTTCTAATCCAAAATAATTCTTCTTTTAAAAAACTTTTCATTTTATATTTCCTAAAATTTTTATAAAGTTAAATAAATTAATTTTGCACCAGAGCCTCCTAATTCCCTCGGAGCATCAGCAGCATATTTTATATAAGGCTTGCCCTCTGTAGCAATATAATATTCAACTATGTTTTTTAATACTGGTATTTTATTTTCGCTTCCAAAACCTTTTCCATGTATTATAAGTATTGGGCTTATTTTATTCTTTTTGCATTCACCGATAAAATGCTTTACTTCAATTAAAGCTCTATCAGCTGTAAGACCATGCAAATCTATTTTTTCCTTTGGAACGGCATTTTTTATTTTTGGCTTAAATTTGACATTCTTTTTTGGAAACTCTTTTTTTGAATGATTGCTGCAATCAAGGTTTTTAATAGCATTTAAAAATAAAAGTCTTTCTTCTTCACTTACAGTATAATTATTAGTTATATTATCTTTATAGGTTTCTTTATATTCTTCGTTTTTAGCTGGATGATTGAGAGTATTTTTATTTGATGTTTCACTTTCTTTTTTTATTTCTTTTTTTAGAACTTTATTTTCTTCATAATCTTTTGGAAAATAGCCATGCTCTACAAAAAATTTAAATAGCCTCTCATCATCATATTTATCAGACATTGATACTAAAACCTCATGAGTTTAATAATTTTAAAAACTCAGAATTATCTTTAGTATTTTTCATTTTAGCTATCATCTTCTCAATAAAGTCGTATTCATCAATATTGATACCCTGACCCTGAACACTTCTAACAAGATTCATCTTAGCAAGCTCTTCCTCATTAAGAAGTAAATCATCTCTCCTTGTAGAAGAAGAATCTATATCAATAGCAGGGAATATTCTTCTATTAGCAAACTTCCTCTCTAAATGAAGCTCCATATTACCAGTACCCTTAAACTCTTCGTAAATATAATCGTCCATCTTACTTCCAGTATCAACTAAAGCAGAAGCGATTATTGTAAGAGAGCCGCCCTCTTCTATATTACGAGCAGCGCCGAAGAATTTTTTAGGCTTATGAAGTGCATTAGAATCAACTCCTCCTGTTAATACCTTACCGCTTGCAGGCACTACTAAGTTATAAGCCCTTGAAAGCCTTGTTATAGAATCTAATATAATTACAACATCATGTTTATTTTCAACTAATCTCTTAGCCTTCTCTAATACCATCTCTGAAACTTGACAATGCTTTTCTGGAAGTTCATCAAAAGTAGAAGCAATAACTTCAGCCTCTGGAACTTGTCTTTTCATGTCAGTAACCTCTTCAGGACGCTCATCTATAAGAAGAATGAAAAGTTTAATATCTGGATAGTTTTTACATATAGCATTAGCAATCTCCTGAAGCATCATAGTTTTACCAGCTTTAGGGGGTGCTACTATTAATCCTCTTTGTCCTTTACCTATAGGAGATACTAAGTTTATAATACGAGTAGAGATTTTATTTGGAGCAAACTCTAAATTAATTCTTTCATTAGGAAATATTGGTGTAAGCTTATCAAATAAAGGTCTTCTATGCAAATTATCAGGCTTTTCGCCATTAACAGATTCTATTCTAAGCAAAGCAAAAAACTTTTCACCTGCATTATCTTTAGGAGGTCTTACTTCTCCGCTAATAACATCCCCTGTTCTAAGTCCGAAAAGTCTAATTTGTGCAGGAGATATATATATGTCATCAGAGCCTACTAAATAATTTGTGTTTTTAGAACGTAAGAAACCAAATCCGTCTTGCAAAGTTTCTAATGTACCCTCAGCAACAACTTTACCTTCTAAATTAATATGAGATTTTACTATTAAATGCATTAATTCCTGTCTTCTTAAATTGCTGTTAGTATCTTTCTTAATGCCGTAATTTTCAGCAAAATCTATTAATTCATCAAAAGTTAAAACACTTAATTGGCTAATGTAAAGTACATCAAAAGGTCTTTGAATTTTATTATTATTCTCTTCTTCTTTATTATTGTCATCTTCAACAGCAGAAACTTCTTCTTTTTCTTCTTCTTGAGTCTTAGCAACTACCTTTCTAACAACTTTTCTTACCTTTCTCACCTTTTTCAAAGGCACAACATTTTCATCAGCAGAAAACTCTAAATTGTTATCTTCAGACATAAGTAACCTCCATAAACCTTATATGTAAGTTATAGTCTATAAAAACTATAACCAACACATAAAATTTACTTTTGTTTATATATAATTAGATTAATAAACGATTATTATTTTAAATTATTAAAATTATTTTTTATTTTGCTTCAGTTTTATTAGCAGATGAGCTATCAGAATCGCATAACATCACAATACACATATCAGCTCCATCACCAAATCTTTTGTATGATAAGATTTTTCTTACGAACCCGCCATTTTTATTAGCATATTTAGGAGCAATATCTTTGAAAAGTTTAGCAAGTATTGCTTTATCTTTTACATATTTAGAAACCAATCTTCTATTATGAACATTATCAACTTTAGCTCTATAAATTAACTTATCAGCTAATTGTTTTAAAGCTCTACCTTTCTCTTTAGTAGTTTCAATTTTCTCATATTTGAAAAGAGAAGTTATCATATTGTTAAACATAGCCTTTTTGTGGGCAGTAGTTTTATTAAATTTTTTAACAGTAACTCTATGTCTCATACATTATCCTTAATTTTATTAGCCTCTCATACCAAGATGAGCATTATATTCTGCAAGCTTTTCTTTAATTTCTTCTATAATCATTTCATTAGCACCGATTAATCTTAACAAATCAGCATCAGTTTTAAGAGCAACCTTATCTAAAGTTTTAAGATCAGAAGATATTAAGAAATTAGCAGTTCTAACAGAAAACTCAACTTCTTCAACATGTTTATCTTTTAAAGAATCAAGTACAGAATCTTTAGGAGTTTCTTCTATTTTTTCATCATCTCCATTAGCCTCTTCAGGAAGCATAAAAGGAGTGAGATTATCTCTAAGCAATTTAGCTGCCCAAGATAGAGCTTTTTCAGGGGCAATATTACCTTTAGTTTCTATTTCTAAAGTAAGTTTACCATAATAATTTATACGCTGACCCACTCTAACATCATCAACAGCAAATTTCACACTTACTATAGGAGAATATATAGCATCTATAGCTATAGCATTCACATCTTCAAGCAACTCCATATTCACTTCAGCAGGCACATAATTATAACCTGATTCTATCTGAACATCCATTTCAAAAGTATAACCTTCAGCTATAGTAGCAATATGATGTTCCGGATTAAATACTGTTACATCGGCATCAGCTTGAGCGAAATCAGCAGCAGTAACTGTACAAGGACCTTCTTTTTTAACATGTATAGTTTTAGCATCAACATTTTCAGGAAGAGCTACCACAACATTTTTAAGATGCATAATCATCACTATTGTGTCTTCTTTCATACCAGGAACATTTTCAAATTCATTAGTAACGCCATCTATTTTGATAGCAGTAATAGCATATCCAGGTATAGATGATAATAATACTCTTCTTAGAGCATTTCCAATAGTAGTGGCATATCCTCTTTCAAAAGGCTGTGCTACAAATTTACCATAATTAGGAGTTAAATCTCTAGCTTCAAATGTAACTCTATGCGGATGTCTAATAGATTCTAATATTTCTTTTAATGCCATTCTTTCAATACTCCCTTATCAAAGAGTTCCATTACTTAGAATAATACTCAATAATGAGCTGTTCATTAATAGGATACTCTATATGCTCTCTTATTGGCAATGTTACTATTTCACCTTGTTTAGAAGACAAATCTAAACTTAACCAAGCAGGAACATATTCACTTTTTAAACCATCAAGAATTTCTTTCACTTGTGAAATAGAATTTCCTCTCTGAGAGAAAGAAACCTTATCTCCAACTTTCATACTATAAGAAGGCACAGACATAGTTTTTCCATTAACATTTATAAAACCATGTTGTACAAATTGTCTAGCCTGAGCTCTGCTTTTAGCAAGACCAAGTCTATAAACAACATTATCAAGACGAAGCTCTAATAATCTTAGCAAGTTTTCACCTGTAACACCTGCTACACGGTTAGCTTCATGATAATAGTTTCTGAATTGTTTTTCTAATATTCCATAAATACGTTTAACTTTTTGTTTTTCTCTCATCTGAATACCGTATTCTGATAATTGTTTCATTTTACGGTTAGTAGGACCTGGAACTTCTCTCTTTTTTGTTATAGCACATTTAGCCGTAAGACATCTCTCGCCTTTAAGCATAAGTTTCATTTTTTCACGACGGCATAATCTGCAACTTGCATCTCTATATCTAGCCATAATTATTTATCTCCCAATTAATTATATTCTTCTTCTTTTTTGAGGACGGCAACCATTATGAGGCATTGGTGTAACATCCTTAATAAGTTTTACTTTTAATCCTGCAGCTTCTACAGCTCTGATTGAGCTTTCTCTACCCATACCAGGACCTTTTACATAAACTTCAACTTCTCTTACACCCATCTCATAAGCTTTTTTAGATGCCTTCTCACTAGCAACCTGTGCAGCAAATGGAGTAGATTTTTTACTACTTTTATATTCTCCATCTAAACCAGCACTAGCCCAAGATAAAGTATCACCGTTTCTATCAGTGATAGTAACTATTGTATTATTAAAGCTAGCTTTTATATGCACTATACCAAAAGCTTCTACTTTTCTATCTTTTTTTATTTTTTTATCTTTTAGTGTTTTTTTACCTTTTTGAGTAGCCACTATTCTCCCCCATTAGTTATTTTTACTTCTTACCTGGTGCTTTTTTCTTACCAGCTATAGCTTTTCTAGCTCCGCCGCCTCTAGCGTTACGAGAGTTAGTTCTTGTTCTTTGTCCGCGTACTGGAAGTCTTTTTATATGACGCATTCCGCGATATGAGTGAATATCTTTTAAACGTTTAATATTATTAAAAAGCTCTGTACGCAAATCTCCTTCCACTTTAGTTGTGGCTTCTATTGCATCTCTTAAAGCTGTAATTTGAGCATCTGTAAGGTCTTTAGCTTTAATAGAATAATCTATATTAGCCTTATCACAAATTACATGTGCTAAAGTACGTCCTATACCATATATATCTGTTAGGGCGATTTCTATTCTTTTATTATTTCTTATTTCAACACCCATTAAACGTGCCATACTAATTATCTCCTTAAATTAATTACTTCTGTTTTTGTTTATGTCTTGGGTTTTTCTTACATATAACTCTAACTACGCCTTTTCTTCTTACTATTTGACAGTCATTACAACGTTTTTTTACCGAACTTTTTACTTTCATATTAAATGTTCTCCATTATTTTACTTATAACGATAAATTATTCTACCCTTTGTTAAATCATAGGGCGACATTTCTATAGTTACCTTATCTCCAGGAAGTATACGAATAAAGTTCATACGCATCTTTCCAGAAATATGTGCCAATATCTTATGACCATTCTCTAACTCTACTCTAAAAGTAGCATTAGGAAGAGGCTCTACTACTGTACCTTCTACCTCTATATTTTCTTTCTCTGCCATATTAATTACCTTCTCACCTTAGACTTCTTCAATATACCATCATAGTTATGCATCTGTAAGTAAGACTCTATTTGTTTTAATAATTCAACAGCAACACTTACACTAATCATTACAGATGTACCGCCCATCAAATAAACCAAAGAATTGTTAGTTCCTTTGAAAGGAGCAAATACAGGAATCTTAGACATTAAATCTGGGAACACAGCAATAGCAGCCAAGAATAATGAACCGCCTATTGTTATTCTGCTTAATACTGTTTTAAGATATTCAGCAGTTTGTGTACCAGGTCTATAACCAGGGATAAATCCGCCTTGTTTTTTAAGATTCTCTGCTATATCATCTGGATTAAATTGTACAGATGTATAAACATAGGCAAACATAATAACCAAAAGACAATAAAGAATTATATAAGCCCAGCTTCCATAAGAGAAAAATCTAAGCAAAGCGTCCAACCATCTCCATTGAACACCTCTTGTTAAACTAGCAATCTGTGCTGGAATAGCCATCAAAGCTGATGCGAATATTATAGGTATAACGCCAGATGGGTTAATCTTGAAAGGTATATGAGTTGATTGTGCACCAAAAACCTTTCTTCCTACAACTCTCTTAGCATATTGAACAGGTATTCTTCTCTGTCCGCTCTCTTCATAAACTACGCAGAATATCACTATAGCAAATATTATAAAGAAAAGAACTATTACTAATGAGTTTAAGTAATCAGTATCTTTTTTCTGTATAACATCATAGAATCCTGCAGGAATACGAGCAACAATACCAGCGAAAATTATTACAGATATACCATTACCAAGGCCGCGTTCTGTAATTTGGTCACCTAGCCACATTAAGAACATGGTACCAGTAGTAGCTGTAATCACTACGAGAAGTATAAAACCTAAACCAGGTCTCATAAATATCATAGCACCTTCATTTATACTTTGAATCCAGCTAGCCATAGCTGCAGATTGAACCACACAAAGACCAAGTGTTAGATATCTAACATATTGGTTGATTTTTTTACGACCGCTTTCACCCTCTTTTTGCATTCTCTCAAGTGCTGGTATAACAACACCTAAAAGCTGCATGATGATAGAAGCGGATATATAAGGCATAATTCCAAGTGCTAATATAGAAAATCTAAACAAAGCACCGCCAGAAAATAAATCCATAATAGTTAAAAGACCGCCGCCGCCTTGAGCTGATGATAAAAAGCCCAAAAGAGCAGTTGGGTCTATACCTGGAGTTGGAATATGACTGCCTATTCTATATACCAAAATAGCAAGAACTGTAAACAGTATCCTGCTTCTTAATTCTGGTACTCTAAATATATTAGTTAATGACTTAAACATTTATAAACAACCTTACTTCTTTTCTCTAATATATTTTTTACGTTCATGTATTATAACTTTACCGCCAGATTTTTCAATCTTTTCTATAGCTTTTTTGCTAGCAAGATCAACGGTAATAGTGATAGCACTCTTTACTTCACCCATAGAAAGAAGTTTTATATAATCTTTAGTAGAAGATAAATAACCTAATTTAACTAAAGCTTCTCTAGATATTTCGTTAGAACCTAATGAATCTAAGTCTCCAACATTGATAACATCTACAGACTTTTTGAAAGCAGCATTAGTGAAACCGCTTTTAGGAATTCTTCTATGTAAAGGCATCTGTCCGCCTTCAAAACCAGCTCTTCTGCTGTAACCTGCACGAGACTGAGCACCTTTATCACCTCTTCCTGCAGTACAACCCCAACCAGAACCTTGTCCGCGTCCTACTCTATGACGATTTTTGCTCGATCCTTTTGGAGCTCTTAATATTTTTGTATTTTCCTGTGCCATTCTCTAGCCCTCACTTATACTCTACTTTTAAAAGATGTGATATTTTATTAATCATTCCATTTATTTGAGGAGTTGCTTCGTGTTCTACAACTCTTCTACTCTTTTTGAAACCTAAAGCTACAACAGTATCTCTTTGAGACTTTTCATAGCCTATAGGAGATTTAACTAATGTTATTACAACTTTAGCCATTATTCAGCCCTCCCATAAATCTGGTCAACACTAATTCCTCTTTTATTAGCCATATCTTGAACAGTTTGTAAAGATTTTAAACCTTCAAAAGTAGCTTTAGCTAAGTTCATAGAATTGTTATTACCTAAAGATTTAGAAAGAATATTTTTTACGCCTGCTAATTCTAATACAGCACGTGCAGGACCGCCCGAAATAACTCCTGTACCTTTAGAAGCTGGTTTCATTATTATTCTGCTGCTTCTAAATACACCAACTGTATTATGAGGAATAGTTTCACCTTTAAGGTTAACTTCTATCATATTCTTTTTAGCCTGCTCTATAGCTTTTCTTATAGCATCAGGTACTTCGTTTGCTTTACCGTAACCTAAACCAACATGTCCGTTCTTATCACCTAAAACCATTAAAGCTGCAAATCTAAAGCGTCTTCCACCTTTCATAACTTTAGCTACTCTGTTTAGAGTTATTAGACGCTCTTCAAACATACTTTTTTCTTCGTTATTATCGTGTGCCAAGGTTATACTCCTTAAAATTTCAATCCTGCTTCACGAGCACCGTCAGCTAAGGATTTTATTTTTCCATGATATATATAGCCGTTTCTATCAAACACTACTTCACTAATATTTTTTTCTTTTGCTCTTGTAGCTAATACTTTACCTATCTCTTTAGCTACATCTACATTTTTACCGCTTTTTAAATCTTTCTCTTGAGAAGATGCTGATACTAAAGTTACACCTTTACTATCATCTATTATTTGAGCAGATACATATTTAAGACTTTTATAAACTGTAAGTCTAGGACGCTGTGAACTTCCCTCTATTTTTATACGTATGCTTCTCTTTCTTCTTTCGCGTTGAGCTTTAATTTTTTCTCTTAAACTCATATAGCTTACCCCTTACTTAGCAGCTTTTTTACTTTCTTTCATTTTAACATACTCGCCTTCAAATCTTACACCTTTACCTTTATAAGGCTCAACAGGTCTTTTCTTTTTAATATTCATAGCGAGTTCGCCTACTTTCTCTTTATCATTACCTTCTATAATGATTTTAGTGTCTTTTTCTACTGTTACTTTGATACCCTCAGGGATTTTCATTTTTACATCACTAGAGAAACCTAATTGTAATGTTAAAGTATCTCCCTGAACATTAGAACGGTAACCTGTACCTTCTAATTGTAATACTTTTTTATAACCAGTATTAACACCTTCTATCATGTTAGAAATAAGTTTCCAAACTAAACCTAATTTAGCAGAATACTTAGCTTTATTTTCTTTTATAGCTTCTTCATCAGTGCTATCAATCTTAGGAGGTTTAACCCAAAGAGAATTATTTTCAAGTTCAAGTATTATATAATCAAAAAACTCTCTTGTCAACTCCCCTCTTTTACCTTTTACTACTACTTTGTGGCCGTCAATTTTTACTTCAACGCCTTGAGGAATAGCTATAGGCTTATTTGATAATCTACTCATTATAAATACCCTCTCTCAATTTATATTACCATACATAACATAAAACTTCGCCGCCAACTTTCTCTTTTCTAGCTTCTTTATCAGTCATTACGCCTTTACTAGTAGAGATTACAGATATACCGAAACCATTTTTTACTTGAGGAATAGTATCTACTGATGTATAAACTCTAAGACCTGGAGTTGATACTCTTTGAATACCTTCTATAACAGAATTTCCCTCATAATATTTCAAATCTATTTCTATGCGGAAGAAATTTTTATCTTTTACTTCTACTTTTTTGAAGTCATTAATATACCCTTCTTTTTTCAAAATTGCAAGTATATTTTCCATTTTTGTAGAAAAAGGTATAGTTACATTCTCTTTTTTTGCTCTACAACCATTTCTAATCACAGTTAAAGCATCTGCTATTGGATCATGTACGCTCATTTATATACTCTCCTTAAATTACCAACTAGACTTAGTTACGCCCGGAATTAAACCTTTATTTGCTAAATCTCTAAAACAGATTCTACACATTTTATACTGTCTTATATAAGCACGAGGTCTTCCACATATAGGGCAGCGATTATATTGTCTTGTTTTATATTTTTGTTTTTTTGTAGCTTTAACTTTAAGTGCCAATCTAGCCATTATTTATTCTCCTGACTTTTAGGTGCAGCACGAAATGGCAAACCTATACGTTCTAATAAAGTGCGAGCCATATCGTCATTATCTGCAGTTGTTACTATTGTTATATTTAATCCCTTAACAGCATCTGTTTTGTCGAAACTTATTTCTGGGAATATAATATGCTCTTTTATACCTAAATTGTAATTACCTCTTCCGTCAAAACCTCTTCTAGGAATACCTTGGAAGTCTCTTACTCTTGGTAAAGCTATAAATATTAACCTTTCCAAGAAGTCATACATTCTCTCTCCTCTCAAAGTTACTCTACAACCTATAGGCATACCTTGTCTTAATTTGAAGTTAGCTATAGACTTTTTAGCTCTAGTGATAACAGCTCTCTGACCTGCTATTTGACTTAGTTCTTCTACAGCAGAATCAACATATTTTTTGTCTGTTACAGCTTGAGTAATACCCATATTGATAATAATTTTCTCTATTTTAGGTATAGCCATAGAGGAGCTTAAATTCATATCTTTTAACAAAGATTGTCTTATTTCATTTTCATATCTATCTTTCAATACTGACATATTTAATAACTCCTACTTACTTATCAAGAACTTCGCCTGATTTTTTAGCATATCTTTTTAATTTTCCATCAACTTCTTTTCTTCCAACCCTAGTAGTTTTACCGCCTTTGTCAACCAACATAAGATTAGATATATGTATAGAAGCCTCTTTCTCAACTATACCGCCTTTTTGATTCTCTTGACTTTTAGGCATAGTTTTTTTAATCATGTTAATATTCTTTACGAAAGCTCTTCCCTTTGCTCTGTCTATAGACAATACTTCACCGCGTTCTCCGCTCTGCTCTCCAGCTATCACTTCAACAGTATCGCCTTTTTTTATTTTGTATTTTGTATTACTAAAATCTTTTTTCTTTATCATAATTATATTACCTCTGGTGCAAGTGATACGATTTTCATAAAGCCTTTATCCCTAAGTTCACGAGCTACAGGTCCGAATATACGTTTACCACGAGGCTCTTTTTTATCGTCTACTATAACAGCAGCATTCTCATCAAAACGTATGTATGAACCATCAGGGCGTCTAACTTCTTTCTTTACTCTTACTATTACAGCTTTTACAACTTTACCTTTTTCTATAGAGCAAGTAGGGATTATATCAGTTACAGAACAAACTATAACATCTCCTAAAGTAGCATATCTGCGTCTACTTCCTCCTAATACCTTAATACATTTCAACTTCTTTACGCCTGTGTTGTCGGCTACATTAAGAGTAGTTGGTACTTGTATCATAATTCTTACTCTCCTTCAACCTGTGAAGAAACTGCTGCTTCTGGAGCATGCTTCTCACGTTTTAATACGCTTTCTACATCGCTATCCATAGAATCTTTCTCTACACGCTCAGACTTCTTAACGATTTTTACTAATCTGAATTTTTTATCTTTACTAATAGGTCTGCACTCTATTATTCTTACTAAATCGCCTTCAAAACATTCATTTTTTTCATCATGAGCTTTATAGCGTTTATTCTTACTTATAGTCTTACCATAAAGGGGGTGTTTCTGTTTACTCTCTACTTTTACAACTATAGTTTTATCCATTTTATCAGAAACTACAATTCCTTCAAGTACTCTTTTATATTTTTTTGCTTTGTTTTCCACAGTAATACCTCACACTATTTTTTTATGCCAAGTTCATGCTGACGTATAAATGTCTTAACTCTAGCTATATCTTTGCGAGCTTTCTTTAATTGATGAGTTTGTCTTGCATCACCAACTACTTTTTCAAATCTATGCTCTTGATATTCTTTTTCTAATTTTAGAAGTTCACCCTTAAGCTCTTCTAAACCTAATGACTTATAATCTTTATTATTCTTAGCCATTATATAGCCTCCCTCTTAATGAACTTAGTTTTAATAGGAAGCTTGAAACCAGCTAATCTGAAAGCAGATTGTGCTAATTCTTCTGGTACACCTGCTATTTCAAATATAACTTTACCTGGCTTTACAACTGCTACCCAATATTCAACGTTACCTTTACCTTTACCCATTCTTGTTTCTGCTGGCTTTTTAGTATAAGGTTTGTCTGGAAATACTTTTATCCACATTTTACCTACACGCTTAACATGTCTTGATATAGCAATACGTGCAGCTTCAATTTGTCTATCTGTAAGCCATACAGGCTCTAATGCCATTAAACCATAATCTCCAAAAGTTAAGTTACTTCCTCTTTTGGACTTACCTTTCATTCTACCTCTATGCTGTTTACGATACTTAGTTCTTGATGGTTGTAACATTATCTATCTCCTTTAGCACTGATAACTTTACCCGCATCATCTTGTTTGCTTTCTTTCTTATCAAGAATCTCGCCTTTATATATCCACACTTTTACCCCGATGATACCAAATGTAGTAGAAGCTTCAGCAGTACCATAATCTATATTTGCTCTTATTGTATGAAGAGGTACTGAACCATTTTTGTACTGTTCTGTTCTAGCGATATCAGCACCTGCTAAACGACCAGAACACATAACTTTTATACCTTTAGCACCTTTCTTCATAGCTTGAGTGATAACACTCTTCATAGCTCTTCTGAAAGCAACACGCATTTCTAATTGACGAGCTACGCTTTGTGCTGCCAAAGTAGCATCTAATTCAGCCTCTTTTATTTCTGATATAGAAACATTAATAGGCTTTTTTACTAACTTTTGTACAGCAGCCTTAACAGCCTCAACTCTCTGACCCTTAGGACCTACAACTACTCCTACTCTTGCAGTAGAAATAAATACATTGATTCTATCTGGGAAACGTACTATTTGTATGTCAGATATAGCAGGATCAAAAGACTCTTTCTTTCCGCCAATTTTTTTCTGTTCTTCTTTTAATGTCTTATAATAATAGTTCATTATATAGCGTCTTATAGATAAATCTTCATGCAAACTATCTGCATAAGTTCTGCCATCTTCGAACCATTTACTAGACCAAGTTTTATTAACTCCGAGTCTTAAACCTATTGGACTAACCTTTTGACCCATAGTTTATACCTCCGCTACTTTAGCTGCTTCTTCTTTTTTTGCAACTCTCTTAATTTTTTTCTTCTCAGGTTTTTTTTCATCACTTAATACTATAGTAATATGTGAATTTCTTTTTAATATAGGATCAGCACTACCACGACTTGCTGCTCTTATGCGTTTCAATGATGGTGCTTTATCAACAAAAGCTGTCTTAACCCATAATGTGTCTGGGTTAATAGTTCTAGTCTGAGAAATAGCATTTGCTATACCGCTTTTTATAGCCTTTCTAAGTACAACTGATGACATTTGTGGCATAGTTGTAAGATTAGCGATAGCATGGTTAACATACTCACCTTTAACGAAAGGAAGTAATCTTGCTACTTTCCTGCGACCTATGCGTAAATAACGTACCTTTACCTTATATTCCATAGTCCAATTCCTTATTTCTTAGCTACCTTAGCTGCACCTGCATGTGAACGAAAAGTTCTTGTAGGAGCAAATTCACCTAATTTATGACCTATCATATTCTCTTGTACATAAACTGCTACAAATGTTTTTCCGTTATGAACATTTATAGTAAAACCTATCATCTCTGGAATAATTGTTGAAGCACGGCTATAAGTTTTTATTTGGTGCTTGTTATCTCCAGCTTGTATCTTCTTGAAAAGATTTTTATCTACAAAAGGTCCTTTCTTAATAGAGCGAGACATTATTTCTTACCCCCTCTTCTCTTAATTATTAATCTGTCAGAATATTTGTTTTTCTTTCTAGTCTTATATCCCTTAGTAGGTACACCTGTAGGAGATACTGGATGTGGGTTACCCTGTCCACTCTTACCTTCACCACCACCGTGTGGGTGATCTACTGGGTTCATTACAACACCTCTTACTTTTGGTCTTCTACCTTTATGTCTAGTAGTACCAGCTTTACCGTCTGTAGTGTTGAAATGGTCTAAGTTACCGATTTGTCCTATAGTAGCATAACAATCTTCTAATATTCTTCTCTCTTCACCAGAGCGAAGTCTTATTACACAATAACCGCCAGATTTTGCTGTTATCTGAGCACCACCGCCTGCTGCTCTAACAAGCTGACCACCTTTTCCTGGTGTTATTTCTATGTTATGTATTATAGTACCCAAAGGTATCTTTCTTAAAGGTAAAGTGCAACCTACTTTTACTTTAGCATTTTCTCCGCTAACAACTCTGTCGCCTACATTAAGTCCCAATGGCCATATTATATATCTTTTTTCACCATCTGTGTAATGTAAAAGAGCTATACGAGCTGTTCTGTTAGGATCATACTCTATAGAAACTACTTTAGCTTCTATATCATGCTTATCTCTTCTAAAATCTACTAATCTAAATAATTTCTTGTGTCCACCACCACGACGACGCATAGTGATACGACCGTTTGAACCTCTTCCGCTTATGCGTTTCTTTCCGCATACTAATGATTTACAAGGCTCATTTGTTGTTATATCCGAAAAATCAACTACTGTACGATAACGTAAACTTGGTGTTGTCGGTTTAAATTTCTTAATAGCCATCGGTATCCCTCAACTTATTTTACTATATCTATTGATTCTTTGCCATCGAGAACTATTATCGCTTTTTTATAACTGCGTGTATAACCGCGTCTGCTCATTCTGCGATTTTTCTTCTTAGGCTTTACATTTATTATCTTACAATCTAGCGGATGTACATTAAATATTTTTTCAACCGCTTTCTTCAACTCTTGCTTATTAGCGTCCTGTCTTACTCTAAATACATAATAACGCTTCTCTGTTCCTTTAGGCTCAGTTCTAAGGATATTACTCTTTTCTGTAAGTATAGGCTCTATTAAAAGTGAATACATGCTCATATTTATTATCCCTTAATTCTAGCATTTAATTTAGATAAAGCTGTTTTAGTAAAGTATACTTCATCAGCATAATATAAAGGATGTATAGACATACTGTCTGCATTTACAAGCTTTAAATCTTTGATGTTTCTTAAAGATAATAATAACTTATTGTAATTATCACCTAATGACTCATCTTTACCTACTACAAATGCTACCTTTCTGCTATTTGGCTCTTTAACCTTACTTATAAAACTTGCCATTCTTTTTGTCTTTGGAGCATCAAAAGTGAAATCCTCAAAAACTTTAAGAACATTGTTACCATATTTCAAAGATAAAACAGACAATAGAGCCTTACGTTTCATCTTTTTAGGCAATCTATAACTATAATCTCTAGGCTTAGGAGTATGTGTTTTACCACCGCCTACCCAAATTGGTGAACGTGTAGAACCTGCTCTTGCTCTACCTGTACCTTTTTGTCTCCAAGGCTTCTTACCGCCTCCTGAAACTTCTGCTCTTGTCTTAGTAGAGTGAGTTCCTTGACGTCTGTTCGCCAACTCATTTTTGATTGCTTCGTAAAGTAGATTGTTGTTAACTTCTGATTTGAATATCTCGTCAACTACCTCTAAATTACCTACGCTATCTCCATTTTCATTTAGTATTACTACTTCCATTTTATCATCCTGCTTTTATTATTTAGTCATTGAGTTCTTCTTCTTATTTTTCTTCTTAGCTGCTTGAGTGATTTTTACTATACCGTTTATAGCTCCAGGTATAGAACCTTTAATCATAATCAAGTTATCTTCTGGTCTTATTTCAACTACTTTTAAGTTTTGTATAGTAGTTAAAGTATTACCCATATGACCAGGCATACCTTTGCCTTTCCATACTCTTGCAGGGTAACTGTTACAACCTATAGAACCTGCTCTTCTTCTGAAATTAGAACCATGACTCATAGGACCACCATCGTAATTATGTCTTTTCATTACGCCGGCAAATCCTCTACCTTTGCTCAAAGAACTAACATCTATAAAATCGCCCGCTTGAAATATATCTACTTTAAGTTCCTGACCAACTGTATAAGCACTTGAATCATCCAACCTAAATTCTTTTAAATATTTCTTAGGCTCTAAATTTGCTTTTTTAAATTGCCCTATTTGTGGCTTTTTTAAATGCTTTTCTTTTACAGCACCATAACCTAATTGAATAGCATTATAGCCATCTTTCTCATTATCTCTAACCTGCATAACTGTGCATGGCCCAGCCTCTACAACTGTTACTGCTATAGCATTGCCAGTTTCATCGAAAACTGTTGTCATACCCAATTTTCTGCCAATTATTCCTACCATCGGCTAATCCTCTATAATGATTTTACTACTTCTTTTTTTACCAATTTTTAAGTCAAACTATTAAAATTATAACCATACAAACAAAACGTAGTAAAGTTTTATTCACACGGTTTAAAAAACCTTTCTTACTTCAACTGTACATCTACGCCAGCTGGAAGTGCCAACTTCTTCAAAGACTCAGTTGTTTGAGGTGTTACATCAAAGATATCTATTAATCTCTTATAAACTCTCATCTCGAACTGCTCTCTTGACTTAATGTTTACATGCGGACTTCTTATTACTGTTACCTTTCTTATGCTTGTAGGTAGTGGTATAGGTCCTGATACTCTTGCACCTGTCTTCTTTACACTAGCAACTATTGACTGAGCTGATTGATCAATTAATTCTATATCAAAGGCTTTTAATTTAACTCTTATTTTCTGTTCTTTCATAGTTTGAATTACTCGCTTTTATTCTTTTATATTAAGGGATACATTTAATATTAAAACATATCCCTTTATTTCTTTCCTTAAATTATTCTAATATTTTTGTTACAACACCGTTACCTACTGTCTTACCACCTTCACGTATAGCGAATCTTTGTTTCTCTTCCATAGCGATTTGGCTGATTAACTCTATAGTTAAGTTAGCGTTATCACCTGGCATTATCATTGGAGAACCTTCTGGTAAGTTGATAACTCCTGTTACGTCTGTTGTTCTGAAGTACATTTGTGGTCTGTAACCGCTTACGAAACCGCTATGTCTTCCACCTTCTTCTTTTTTCAAGATATAAACTTCTGCTTCGAATTTTTTATGAGGTGTGATTGTACCTGGTTTAGCTAATACCTGTCCTCTTTCTACTTCTTTACGTTCAATACCTCTTAAAAGACATCCAACGTTATAACCAGCTATACCAACAACTTCTTTCTTGAACATTTCTACACCAGTACAAGTAGTTTTCTTAGTTTCTCTTAAACCAACGATTTCTACTTCGTCACCTTTTTTGATTTGTCCTCTTTCTATTCTACCTGTAACAACTGTACCTCTTCCAGGGATTGAGTATACGTCTTCGATTGACATTAAGAAGTCTTTATCTGTTTCACGTACTGGATCTGGAATATAAGTATCAAGTGCGTTTAATAGGTCTAATATACATTTACAATCTGGATCAGTTCTTGGATCTTTTCCTGCTTCGATTGCTTGAATAGCTTTGATTGCAGAACCTCTAATAATAGGAGTTTTAGAGCCATCGAAACCATAGTGGTCTAATACGTCTACTACTTCTGCTTCTACTATTTCTGCCATTTCTGGGTCATCTAATTTATCACATTTGTTTAAGAATACAACGATGTAGTTTACACCTACTTGTCTTGAAAGAAGTACGTGTTCTTTTGTTTGTGGCATTACACCGTCTTCTGCTGATACTACTAAGATAGCACCGTCCATCTGAGCAGCACCTGTAATCATGTTTTTAATATAGTCAGCGTGACCTGGACAGTCTACGTGAGCATAGTGTCTGTTATCTGATTCATATTCTACGTGTGAAGTAGCGATTGTCAAAATTTTTGTAGGGTCTCTTCTACCTTGACTCTCAGAAGCTTTTGCTACTGAGTCATAAGCAACTTTTTGTACTGTTGCTGGAAACATTGCAGATGATACTGCAGTTATTGCTGATGTTAATGTTGTTTTACCATGGTCAACGTGACCGATAGTACCAACGTTTACGTGTGTTTTTGTACCTTCATAAGTTCCTTTAGCCATTTTTATCCTCCAATTATTTATCCCTATTCTCTAGGAAATTGTTTTTTTATTTATTTTTATTTTTTGTTATTTAGCGTTACCCATTCTAGCACCTATTATCTCTTCTGCTACGTTCTTAGGTACTTCCTCGTAGTGTGAGAACTGCATTGTGTAGCTTGCTCTACCTTGTGATACGTTTCTTATACTTGTTGTATAACCAAACATCTCTGCAAGAGGTACTGTAGCATTAATAGATTTGTAGCCAGATTTATCAGTAAATCCGTGAACTTGTCCTCTTCTTGAAGCTAAGTCACCGATAATATCACCCATATAATCTTCTGGTGTTACAACTTCTACGCTCATCATAGGCTCTAACAAATAAGGATCTGCTTTTTTACATCCATCTTTGAAACCCATTGAAGCAGCAATTTTGAATGCCATTTCTGATGAGTCTACTGGGTGGAATGAACCATCAAATGCTGATACTATAACATCTAACATAGGATAGTTAGCAAGAACACCTGTATTCATAGCCTCAACACAACCTTTCTCTACAGCTGGTATATATTCTTTTGGAACAACACCACCAACGATTTCATTGTTAAACTTAAATCCTGCATTAGGCTCATTAGGTCCAATTCTCAACCATACATCACCGTACTGACCTTTACCGCCTGACTGACGTACGAATTTACCTTCAACTTCAACTGTCTTCTTAATACCTTCTCTGTAAGATACTTGAGGACGACCTACATTTGCCTCAACTTTGTATTCTCTTTTCATTCTATCACAGATAATCTCTAAGTGAAGCTCACCCATACCTGCGATGATTGTTTGACCTGTTTCTTCATCAAAACTAACTCTGAATGTTGGGTCTTCTTCAGCAAGTCTTGATAAAGCTATAGACATTTTATCTCTATCACCTTTTGTTTTAGGCTCTATAGCAACGTTAATTACTGGCTCTGGGAAGTTGATTGATTCTAAGATGATAGGAGCATTTTCAGGACACAATGTATCACCTGTTGTAGTTTCTTTAAGTCCTACTGCTGCTGCTATATCACCGCAATATACTTGTTCAATCTCTTCTCTCTTATTAGCGTGCATCTGAAGTATTCTTCCGATACGCTCTCTTTTACCTTTTGTAGCATTATACACATAAGAACCAGCTTCTAATATTCCAGAGTAAACTCTTAAAAATGCTATTTTTCCAACGTGTGGGTCTGTCATTATTTTGAATGCTAATGCACTGAATTTCTCATCATCTGCTACTTTTCTTTTTATAACATTACCATCTAAATCTGTACCTTCTATTTCAGGCTTATCTAATGGAGATGGTAAATAATCAACTACAGCATCTATTAATACTTGAATACCTTTGTTTTTGAAAGCTGTACCGCAGAACATTGGGAAGAAGTCTGCTGTTAATGTAGCTGTTCTTATAAGTCTTTTGATTGTAGGAATATCTATTTCCTCACCTTCAAAGAACTTATTCATAGCATCATCATCATATTCAACGATTGCTTCTAATAATTCATTTCTATATTTTTCTGCTTGTTCTTTTAGTTCAGGTCTGATTTCTCTCTCTTCCATCTTCATACCATCTTCAGATACCCAAACTATCTCTTTCATTTTTACTAAATCAACAACACCCTCGAAGTTGCTTTCTGCACCTATAGGTATAACTACTGGGTGACTGTTTGCTTTTAATCTATCTCTTGTTTGATCTAAAACAGCGTAGAAATTAGCACCAATCCTGTCCATTTTATTAACAAAAATAGCTCTTGGGATTTTGTAGTTACTTGCTTGTCTCCATACTGTTTCACTTTGAGGCTGAACACCGCCTACAGAACAGAAAACTCCTACAGCACTATCTAATACCCTTAAAGACCTTTCTACCTCAGCAGTAAAGTCAACGTGCCCTGGAGTATCTATTAGGTTAATTCTATGACCATTCCAAAAACAAGTAGTTGCAGCAGAAGTAATTGTAATACCTCTTTCTCTCTCCTGCTCCATCCAGTCCATTTCAGCTGCACCTTCATGAACCTCACCTAATCTATGTGTCTTACCTGTAAAGAATAATATACGCTCACTTAAAGTAGTTTTACCAGCATCAATGTGAGCCATAATACCAATATTACGTGTATTTTCTAACGAAATTTGACGTGCCACTTATTCTCTCTCCTTAAACCTTACCACCTAAAGTGTGCAAATGCTTTGTTACCTTCAGCCATTCTATGTACTGTATCTCTCTTAGCAACTGCCTGACCTTTACCCTCTATCGCATCAGCTATTTCATTTGACAAACGCTCTATCATGCTTCTTCCGCCTCTTTTTCTTGAAGCATCTATAAGCCATGTGAAAGCTAATGAATTTTGTCTGTCTGGTCTAACTTCAACAGGTACTTGATAAGTAGAACCGCCAACTCTTCTTGATTTTACTTCTACTTGTGGTTTTATGTTGTTAATAGCTTCATTGAAAGCCTCTAAACCATCTTTTCCTGTTTTCTCTTTTACCAAATCCATAGCTTTATAAAAAATGTTTTCAGCTTTACTTTTTTTGCCGTCATACATTAATTTGTTTATAAATTTACTTATAACAACACTGCCATAAATTGGGTCAGCATTTATCTTTCTTGTTTGTGCTCTTCTTCTTCTTGCCATATTAATTCACTCCATTAAGCCTTAGGTTTTTTAGTACCATATTTACTTCTAGACTTCATTCTCTTCTCTACACCAGAAGCTTCACGGCTTCCTCTAACTATGTGATAACGACAACCAGGTAAGTCCTTAACCCTTCCGCCTCTTATAAGTACACGGTTGTGTTCTTGTAATGTATGGTCTATACCAGGTATATATGCTGTTACTTCCATACCGTTTGTTATTCTTACACGAGCTATTTTACGCATAGCTGAGTTAGGTTTTTTTGGTGTAGTTGTTGTTACACGAGTACAAACACCTTCTCTTTGCGGACATTTCATTAACGCAGGTGATTTAGTCTTATTTACTATACGTTTACGACCTTTTCTTACTAATTGATTAATTGTAGGCATACAATACAAAACCTCTAATCTTTATTTTTTTTTATTTTTACCCTTTATTAAAAAGGATTTATATATATATAAAATTTTATCTTCAAACGAAACAGCTTGTAACAGCCGAGCTTTTATAGTATTTATCTACATAATTGTAAAGAAAACTAATACTAAACGCTTTAATCGCTTCTCTGAAAGTTAGAAAATTATAAAACAATAAAATAAAAAAATCAATAGTTTTTTAACGAATTTTAGAATTTTTTTAAAAAATATAAGCACTAAAAAGAACCCAAAACGCATATCATAATAAAAAACTGTTATATTTTAACTTACAACAAACTTTATTCAAACAAAATTACTTGACTTTATCATAAAATTTCATATACTTTTTAATATGAAAAAAACATTACTTAAAAATATAGCCGACATCAAAATCGGAAGCCAAATACAAAGATTAACCGCAAAAAAACAATCTACCCCCATAAACATTAAACTCATTAACCTAAAAGCATTCGATAATTTCTCTACAGAATTCAAACCTAACTCCATAAACAATGAACCAATAACAATATATCAAAAAAATTATAACATCATCGAAAATAATGACATACTCATAAGACTAAGAGAACCTTTTAAAGCAATAATCATAAAAAATAACGCCCAAGATTATATAATAAGCTCATTAATAGCCAACATCAAACTAAAAGAAAAAGCCCAAAATATATGTCTGCCTGAATTTTTAGCCATCTACATAAACTCAAGCAGAAAAATACAAAATTTCCTACAAAAACAATCCCGAGGCACAGGAATAATATCCGTAGGCATATCAAACCTATATGAAATACAAATAAATATTCCAAATATAGAAGAGCAAAAGAAAATAATAGAAGCCAACCGCCTATTTGAACGGTCATTGGAGGTAGAAAGAAGCATTTTAGAGCAGAAAGAAAAGTTTTATATTGGAGTGCTGAAAGAGTTTTTTACTAATGAAAGAATATAAATTAATATATGACTTAATAAATATTTAATTTGTTAATCAAAGTTATATATTTTAATATATTAATTGATTTTTTGAAGTATTAAAATATAATTAATTATATATTTAAGATTTAAAGAGGCTATAAATGGCTACTTATGAACAAATAAAGACTTTAATAAAATATCATTATGATAATGATCAAAATGGTTTTTACACCACTGCATTACAAATAGCAGCTTATGAAGCTAAAAATGGTCATGAAAAATTTGCTAATGATATAAAAAAATTAATTGATAAAAAACAAAAAGAAAATAATATAAAAATTATTGCTAATGTAAATGATTTTTCAGATCTAGTCATTGTACAAAAATCAGATTATAAAATGAATAATCTCATAGTAAATGCTAATATTAAATTAAAATTAAATAGAATTATTGATGAATATAAATTGCAATCAAAAATAAAAAAATATGGTTTAGATAATAGAAGAAAATTGTTATTATCTGGACAGCCTGGAGTAGGAAAAACTTTAACAGCTTCTGTTATAGCTGGAGAATTATCTTTACCTTTGCATATTGTTATGATAGACAAAATAATAACAAAATACTTTGGTGAAACCAGTGCTAAATTGAGAAAGATTTTTGACTTATTATATGATAGAAGGGCAGTTTATTTATTTGACGAATTTGATGCTATAGGTGCTGAACGAAATTTAAACAATGATATTGGTGAAATAAGAAGAGTATTGAATTCATTCTTACAATTTATAGAACAAGATAAATCAAATAGTATAATAGTAGCAGCAACTAATAATCCCAAAATTTTAGACCAGGCATTATATAGAAGATTTGATGATATTATTTATTATTCATTACCAAGCAATGAAGAAATAAAATTACTTATTAATTATAGACTTGGAGATTTTAAACCTAATAAATTATCATTTGCAAAAATATTAGAAAAAACAAAAAAATTAAGTCATGCTGAAATCGTATATGCATGTGATAATGCAATAAAAGAAGCTATTTTAAATGATAGAAGAACTATAACACAATCAAGTTTAATAAAAATGATAGAGGAAAGAAAAAACTCTTACAAGTTTAAGGATAAGAAATAATGGCAACTTACAAACATATTTTTATTGATGAAAAATACACAATGGATTTTTCTAGAATCGGAGGTGGAAAATTAAATTTAAAACCTAGAAATAGAAAAGAACATGGTGAAAAAATAAAAAAACAATTTGAGGATGCAATAAGCAATTTTGGAGAATGCGATACTGATAGTATAAGAAAAATTGTATTTGAAAGTGCTGAAGATTGTGATATTGTAATAACTAGTTTATTAGATAAGAAACATAATATAACATTGATAAATACAGACATAATTATAAAAAATAATAAAATAATAAAAAGAGTTACTGTATCTATTCCTAAAGGAGCAGAAAGTTTTTTTCTGGAAAAAGTAAATGACTATCTAAAAAAAATAACTAAAAAAAATAATCCAAAAAATAAAGATTTAATTGAAAGTATAGAAAATATTTATAATGCGGTATTAGAGTCTTTTTGGGATAGTGAAGAAATTGAATATATACCTTCAATAGAAAAAAAATTTTGTGAAGTTTGGATTAATTATATTAATAATAAATCAGATGAAACAATAAAAGATTTTTTAAATAGATGTAATTATATAAATATAAAAGTTAATAAAAATGCTTTGATATTTCCTGAAAAAATTATTTTTTTAATTTATGCAAGCAAAGGAGACATTTTAAATTTATTAAAAAATTGCAATAATATATCTAAATTCAAAAAATATAATGATATTATACCATTTATTATCAATGAAGAAAACAAAAATGTAAAAGAAGAAATTATAAGAGATTTACAAAAAAGAACAAAATTTAATAAAGGAACAGATGTTATTGTGGATATTTTTGATACTGGTATTAATAAGAATAACCCATTAATAAATAAATTCATATCTAACAGTTATTCATTTGAAGAAGGAGTTGATTTAACAGATTTTGATGGACATGGAACAGAAATGGCAGGAGTAGTATTATATAATGATTTAGAAAATTATATTGACAATAAAAAAATTATTAAGATTAATCACCGTATTTCATCAGGTAAAATACTACCAAAAACAAAAATTGACAAAGAATTATGGGGAAGTATAACTGAAAGATTAGTTTATGAATCTATAAGATTAAATCCAAAATATAATCATATAATTTGTATGGCTGTAACTTCTGAAGATAGCACTAACAATGGTAAAGTTACTTCTTGGTCTGCCACTATTGATAAATTATGCTATGGTGATGATATTAATAATAAAAGAATAATATTTCTACCAACTGGGAATATAGAAGAGAAATATCATAAAAATTATCCAGAAATTAATAAAAAACAAATTGTAGAAGATCCATCTCAATCTTTTAATGCTATTACGGTAGGAGCATATACAGAAAAATATAATTTATCAGATAAAGAATATAAATCATATAAAGTCATAGCTAATAAAAATTGTATATCTCCATATACAAAAACATCTTGCAGATTTAATGATAAATGGAGTATAAAACCAGATATATTAATGGAAGGTGGAAATACAGCAATAGATAATACTGGTTTTCCTACATTGGTAGAAGAATTATCCACATTAACAACATCTAATAATCAAAATTATTTTACAACAATCAATGCAACAAGTGCTGCTACAGCAAAAGCATCTTGGTTTGCAGCTCAAATACAATCTTCATATCCTAATGCATGGCCTGAGACAATAAGGGCTTTGATGATTCATTGTGCATATTGGCCTGATGAGATGATAAAACATTTATTTCCAAATTTCAACCATAAAATAAAGTCGTATTATAAATCATTACTTAGAATATGCGGTTATGGAGTACCAAATTTTGATAAAGCGATTAACACAATGGAAAATTATCTTACATTAATAAGTCAATCTGAGATAAAGCCTTTTAAAAAAGAAAATAGCGAAACTAAATTAAATAAAATGGATTTATATGATTTACCTTGGCCAAAAGATGTTTTATTAAATTTGGGTAGTTTGGAAGTTGAAATGAGAGTTACATTATCATATTTCATAGAACCATCCCCTGGTGAAGTAGGTTGGGATTATCATTTTAAATATTCTTCTCACGGACTTAGATTTGAAGTAAAAAAAACTTTAGAAAAAGACCAAGAATTTTTAAGAAGAATTAATAAGCTCTATCAAAATAATGAAGAAGATGAGGAAAGCAATAATTCTAATTTATATAATGATAATTGGGTAATAGGAAAAAATGCAAGAGATAAAGGTTCTATACATAGTGATATTTGGAGAGGAACAGCTGCAGATTTAGCAACTTGTGATAAAATAGCAGTATTTCCTGTTGGAGGTTGGTGGAAAGAAAGAAAACATTTAGAAAAGTATGAAGAAAAAACGAGGTATTCATTAATAGTTTCAATAAGTACACCAGAAATAGATGCTGAAGGTAATAAAATAAACATATATACTCCTGTAATCAATAAACTTAAAATAAAACCAGAAATACAGGCAGAAACACAAATAGAAATTTAATCAGATTGAAATTATGCAAAACTCATGTGAAATTTTTAATATTTTAAATTAAATCCAATCAAATAATTAAAGAATAATACGCATAATATATAGGCGTCAACAATATAAATAATCTAGAAAGGAGCGATAACTATGAAGCACCCCCTCCCCCGCGGCTGGACTTTGAAACGTTTAGGTGATATAACGGAAAGAATTACAAGAAAAAATACAATCAATAATAACAATGTATTAACCATTTCAGCTGAACATGGATTTATAAGCCAAGATAAATTTTTTACTAAAATTGTTGCTAGTAAAGATTTATCAAAATATATCCTATTATATAAAGGTGATTTTTGCTATAATAAAAGTTATTGCCGTGGTTATCCATATGGTGTTTTTAGAAAATTAAAAAATTATGATGTTGGAGTCGCTACATCTTTATATATTTATTTTAAAATTATTGAAGGTGATAGCACATTTTTTGAATATTTATTTGATGTAGGTACTTTAAATAAACAATTAAGTATTATCTCCCAAGAGGGCGTTAGAAATCATGGTTTATTAAATGTTCCAATAGAAGACTTTTTTAATATGACAGTTCCATTTCCACCCATAGACGAGCAAAAACGTATAGCCGAAGTGTTGTCGTTATGCGATAAGTTAATAGAAAACCTCACGAAGCTCATAGAGAAAAAAGAGATTTATAAGAAAGGGGTAATGCAAAGGGTGCTAAGCGGTAAGGCGCGTTTTAATGGTTTTACGGACGAGTGGAAAGAATATAAACTTGAAAATATAGGCATGTCATATGGTGGACTTACCAACAAAAATGCTTCTGATTTTATTGATAAATGCAACGCCAAATATATAACATACAAAAGTATATATGATTGTAATAAAATAGATATTAAAAGATTAGAAGATGTATATATAGAAGAAAATGAAAAACAAAATCTAGTACAATATGGAGATGCTTTTTTTACCATTTCATCTGAAACTCCCGATGAAGTTGCAATCAGTTCTGTTTTATTAGATGAAGTAGAAAATACATATTTAAATAGTTTTTGTTTTGGATTTAGATTTAATTTTAATATTTTAGTACCTGAATTTGCAAGATATTATTTCCGTTCTAATTATGTTAGAAAATACACATATAAGTTATCACAAGGAAGTACAAGATTTAATTTATCAAAAAACAAATTTTTAGAAATGATAGTAAAGTTACCAAGCATAGACGAGCAGAAAAAAATAGGAGAATTGCTCTCGCTGATAGACCAAGACATTGATAACCTTAAACAGCTTTTACATCTGCGTAAACTGCAAAAAAAGGGGCTTATGCAAAAACTGCTAACTGGGGAGGTAAGAATTTAAGATATATTTATTAAAAATGCAGCCTTTTTGGTTCTTTGTGGCAACAAAAGAACTGGGGGCGTGGGGGCAAAGCCACCACTAATAATAAAAAAGATAATAACCCGCACGCATAAAAGATATGTGTTAATAAAAGGCTATACCGTGCGGAAAGGTGCTACAGCTCGTAGGGCAAAGCCACCACTAATAATAAAATATATAAAAGGCAAACAAAAAGGAGACTTCAAAATGAACAAAACTACTAAAGAAACTATTCAAAATATCGTTTGGAAAGCTTGCGACACTTTTAGAGGGTCCATCGACTCATCGCTATACAAAGACTATATTTTAAGTATGCTCTTTGTGAAATACCTATCCGACTTCGTTAAAGAAAAAACTCAAGAATTAGAAAAAAAATATAAAGGCGATGAGGAGAGACTAAAAAGAAACCTGCTAAGAATGGAATATCAAATACCAAAAGAAGCAAGTTTCGATTATTTGCTATCCAAAAAAGAAGAGAGCAATATAGGCGAAATCATAAACGCGGCATTACAAAAAATAGAACAGCAAAACAAATCCAAATTTGAAAATATTTTTAATGATATAGATTTTAATGACTCAACCAAATTCGGAGCCACTAAAGCAAGAAACGCAATACTTAAAAACCTCTTAGAAGATTTCAGCGACAGCGATTTAAATTTAAGCCCCAGTGCCTTAGAAAATAATGATGTGATGGGCGATGCTTATGAATATTTAATAAAGAACTTTGCAAGCGATGCAGGTAAAAAGGGAGGCGAGTTCTTTACACCGCCTGAAGTATCTATACTCATAGCGAAATTGGTAAGCGACAGGAAGGGAGTTAGAGTTTATGACCCTACTTGCGGAAGCGGTTCGCTGCTTGTAAAGGTGTATAAAGAATTGGGAAAAGATAATTGCAGTATATACGGTCAAGAAAAAAATGCTCAAACCTACTCATTATGCCGCATGAATATGTATTTGCATGAGATAGGCGACAGTGCCAAAATAGAATGGGGCGACACTATCAAAGAGCCTAAATTATTAGAAAATGATGAGTTAATGAAATTTGATGTAGTAGTAGCAAATCCGCCTTTTAGTTTGGATAAATGGGGAGAAGATTTTGCACTAAACGACCATTATAACCGCTTTGAATACGGCATACCTCCAAAGAGCAAGGGCGATTATGCTTTTGTGCTTCATATGATAAGCAGCATGGCCAACAATGGCGTAACAGCGGTTGTAATGCCTCATGGTGTATTATTCCGCGGAGCATCTGAGGGCATCATTAGAGAAAAGATAATAAAAGCTAATTTACTTGATGCGGTGATAGGTCTTCCAAACAATTTATTTTACGGCACATCAATACCTGCTTGTATACTTGTACTTAAGAAAAACAGAAAAGAGGAAGATGTTTTATTTATAGATGCGAGCAAGGAATGCGAGAAAGGCAAGAATCAAAACCGTTTAAGAGATGAAGATATAGAAAGAATCTACAAAGCTTATAAAGATAGAAAAGACATTTCCAAATACAGCAAAGTAGTAGATTTAAAAGAAATAGAAGAGAATGAATATAATTTGAATATACCTCGCTATATAGATTCTTTTGAAGATGAGGATAATGTAGATTTAAAAAGTATAAGGGAAGAGATAAGCAAATTGGAAGCGGAGCGTGACAGTTTAGATTCAAGCATAGCAAAGATATTGAAAGACATAAAGTTGTAAAGTTATGAAGTTGCTGAAATGAAAATTTTATAATAGAATATGTTGGAGTGATTACCTTTTGTTAGAGGAATATTTTTTAAGTTTTTTATCTGTGGTGGCTTTGCCCCCACGCCCCCAGTTCTTTTGTTGCCACAAAGAACCAAAAAGGCTGCATTTTTTAAGTAATGATATTAATCGATATAAAATGCAGAAGCTGACAAAAAGTAATCATTTCAATATATTTTTAATGGGGGACTATTAATGAAAAAACATTTGCCGAGCGGCTGGCAGGAAGTAAAATTACAAGAATGTCTATTAGAACAACCAAAATACGGAATGAACGCACCAGCTGTAAAATATGATAATTTATTACCTACATATA
This sequence comes from Brachyspira pilosicoli, assembly GCF_036997485.1. Lineage (NCBI taxonomy): Bacteria > Pseudomonadati > Spirochaetota > Spirochaetia > Brachyspirales > Brachyspiraceae > Brachyspira > Brachyspira pilosicoli. The sequence goes on from NZ_JAWLPU010000001.1 coordinate 655,839, forward strand.
TAAGAATAACAGATATAGATGAGTATGGAAATTTTATAGATGGTAATAAAGTTTCTGTCAATAATGATAATTATAAAGAATATATTTTACATAAAAATGACTTCTTATTTGCAAGAACAGGTGCATCAGTTGGAAAAACTTATTTATATAATGAAAAAGATGGGCTTTTAGTTTTTGCTGGTTATTTGATTAAAGTAGTACCTAATCAAAATAAATTAAATAGTTTATTTTTAAAATATTATACACAAAGTAAAAGATATTGGGATTTTGTAAAGACTACATCTGCAAGAACAGGTCAGCCCGGTATAAATGGAAAAGAATATGCTAATATGGATATAATTCTTCCACCCCTCGACGAGCAAAATCGTATAGCCGACATACTCTCAACATTCGATGATTTGATAGAAAACCTCACGAAGCTCATAGAGAAAAAAGAGCTATACAAGAAAGGCGTAATGCAAAGGGTGCTGAGTGGAGAGGTGCGTTTTAATGGATTTACGGACGAGTGGAAAACTGTGAAATTAAAAGATATTTTAATAGTTGGTTCAAAAGATAGAGTGCCTGATACTTCTAAATATAAAAAAATAACAATTAAATTGCATAACAAAGGAATAGAATTTTCTAATATAGAAAGAAAAATGGCTGATAAAAGACCTTTTTATATTAGAAAAAAAGATGAAATAATTATAGGTAAGCAAAATTATTTTAATGGAAGTATTGCAATTGTAGATGAAGAATTTGATAATACAATATGTTCAAATGCAATAATGAGCTTTACAGTTAATGAAGATTGCAATAATAAGTTTATATATTTTTTATTATCAAGAAAATCATATATGCAAAAATATTATCATTTAGCTAATGGTACAGGTCAAAAGGAATTATCAGAAAGTGATTTTTTAAATTTTAATCTATTAATTCCAAGCCTCGAGGAGCAAAACAAGATTGCTGAGCTGCTTACGCTCATTGATAAAGATATAGAAATTCTTAAACAGATTTTACAGCTTCGCAAGCTTCAAAAAAAAGGCGTGATGCAAAAACTACTAACTGGGGAGGTAAGAGTTTAGGATATATTTTAATAAGTTATCTTGCATATAAAATATAAACACTATGATTTAGTATTATATTTTTATTTGCACTTTTTGGTTCTTTGACGAAGTCCGCACAGCGAAGGCGGGAAAAAGAACAATAAAATTTTTATTTTTTTTTTGTTGTTTGTGGGGACTAGCCCCCTGCGAAGCGTGCCCTTAGGGTACACGCCCCCACTTCTTTTGCGACCGTAGGAAGTACCTGTTGGTATGACCCAAAGAAGCAAAAAGGCTGCATTTTTTAGCTTAAAATGTTGGTATTACAATATAGTTTATACATATTCAAAAACATATAAAGCTATAGCATTTGCACTTTTTGCAACTTTTTGCGGCGGGAAAAAGTTGAAAAAAAACTTATATAAAAAATATAGTTGTTTAGATACAAATTAAAATATTATTTATAAATAAAAGGAGTTAATATGGCTAAACAATACAGCGAAAGATTTTTACAAGATAAAGTTATTGACCTCTTTCAAAAAATGAAATATCAATTTCTTACTCAAGATGAAGCACTAAAAGAAAGAGAGTATAATCTTAATAATGTGCTGCTCAAAAATATCTTAGAAGAACAAATGAAAAAAATTAACTCATTTACTTATAAAGACAAACAAAACTCTTTTTCTATAGATAATATTAAAAAAGCTATTGAAGACTTGGATGTGCCTCTTATCAATGGATATTTAAGCACAAATGAAATAATTACATCAAAACTCCTTAAAGGCGAATCATATAAAGAAAAAATTGGAAATGAACAAAAAAGCTTCAACATAAAATATATAGATTTTGATAACATAGAAAACAATGTGTTTCATATTACAGAAGAATTTGCTGTTAATAGAAAGACCACAGATGAAAGAGAGAGGACAAGAAGACCCGATTTAGTGGTATTTATTAACGGCATACCTATAGCGGTGATAGAATTAAAAAAGGGAAGTGTTGACTCTCAAAATGCAGTTGAACAGATGTGTAGAAATCAAAAAGAAAATGAAATTCAAAACCTATTTAAATTCTCTCAATTATTAGTTGGTGCTAATGATAACATAGTGAAATACGGCACAGCAGGCACAGAAGTAAAATTATACAACATATGGAAAGATAAAGAACATCATGACAAAGAAAAGTCAAAAGATAAAACCAAAAAAGAAGATAGCAAAACTCTAAAAGAATTACAAAAACTAATAACCGACAGAGTGATAAACGAAATAGATATTACATTATATTCATTGTTTGAGAAAACAAGGCTCTTCGACATCATGGAATATTTTATAATATTTGACGGCCCAACGAAAAAAGTAACAAGATACAATCAATACTTCGCCGTAAAAAAAATATTAGAAAGAGTTTCAAAAACTAACAGCTCCAAAAAAAGAGAAGGCGGTGTTGTTTGGCACACGCAAGGAAGCGGAAAGAGCCTTACAATGTCTATGCTTACAAAGATGATATCAAGAAAAATACAAAACTCTAAAGTGGTTGTGGTTACAGACAGAATAGATTTAGATGAGCAGATACATGACACATTTAAAAACACTGATATTGCAGTAGACAGAGCAACAACAGGAGAGAACTTAATAAAATTAATTAAAGAAAATAAATCTGTAATAACAACTGTAATAAATAAGTTTGAAAAGGTATTCGATAAAAAAGTGGTAGTAGATTCTTCTGATATATTTATATTGGTTGATGAAAGTCATAGAAGTCAATACGGCGACTTTGCAAATAAGATGAGAAAGGTTTTTCCAAATGCTTGTTATATAGGTTTTACAGGCACACCTTTATATAAATCAGAAAAGAGCACTGCAGAAAAGTTTGGAGGATTTATAGATTCCTACACCATAAGAGATGCATTAGAAGATAAGGTAATAGTGCCTTTATATTATGAAAGCAGATTTATAGAACAAAAGATATACAACAAAGAGGGTTTAGATTATAGATATGACCTCATCACAAAAGACCTTACAGAAAAAGAGAAAGAGAATTTAAAAAAGAAAAAAGTAAGTGAAAAGGTGATATTAGAAAGCGAGCCGAGGTTAATATTATTGGCAGATGATATAGCAAAGCATTATAATAAAAACTTGAAAGATACAGATTTTAATGCGATGTTTGCAGTGTCAAGTAAATATCAGGCTTTAAAAATGAAAGAGATATTTGACATTTATCATCATCTTAACACAGCGGTTGTAATATCTTCTCAGGCAGATGAGGGCGAAGACAACAGCAATAATGCAGACAAGAAAAAATATGTTGCAGAAAAATGGAAAGATTTATACAGCAAATATTCAAAAGATGAGAATAAATATACAGAAGAAGTTATAAAATCTTTCAAAAACGGCGGTATAGATATATTGATTGTTGTAGATAAGCTTCTTACAGGATTTGACCCGCCAAGGGCACAGGTTTTGTATATAGATAAAGAGTTAAAAGATCATGGACTTCTTCAGGCAATAGCGAGGGTAAACAGAACCTATACTGGAAAAGACAATGGGGTTCTTATAGACTATAGGGGATTGCTTAAAAATTTAGACATGGCTTTAAATGAATACGACAAACTTGCTAATTATGATTTAGAAGATATTGAAGATGCGGTGTTTGATATAAAAGAAAAAATAGAAGAGTTTAAAGATGCTTATAAGAGGTTAATAGACTTTTTGCCTGAACTCACTTTAGAAAACAGTATAAATATATGCTCTCCGCTTTTAAGCGAACAAGAAAAAAGAGACAAATTTTATGAGCTATTTTTAGATTATTCAAAGCTTTTAAATATATGTCAATTCAGCGAACATTTTTTGGACAGTTTTACTAATGAAGAGATAGAAAAGTATAAAGAATTGTTTAAAACTTGTGTTGAATTGAGAGGCAATTTAAGAATAAAACATCATGAGGCAATAGATTTTAAAGAATACGAATCAAAGATGCAGAAGCTTTATGATGAGTTTATAGGTACAGAAACAAATGTAAAAGTGTTAAATAGGATTCCAAGTATATTTGATGCTGATTTTGAAAAAGAGATAGAATATTTAGAAGATGCCAAATCTGATGCTATATTAAATGCTTCAAGCAGTGTAATAAAAGAGAGAATGGAAGAAAACCCAGAATTATATACAAAACTCTCAGAGAGAATATCAGATATAATAGAAAGATATAAAAACAGCAGAATTTCAGATAAAGAAAAATTAGAAGAGGCAAGAGAAATATATCTAACCCTTAAAGGCGAAAATGAAAAGGAGAACCTTAAATATAACGAAGCTATAAGAGAAAATAAATGTGCAAGAAGTGTTTATGACAATTCTAAGAAATATATTGATAATGAAGATATATTAATAGATTTTTCATTGTTTGTTGATAGTCTATTTAAGGCAAAAAATAAAATACCAGATTGGCAGAATGGTAATGATATTAGAAACAAGATAGAAGGAAGCATTGATGATAAATTGTTTGAATTAGAAGAAGATAACAAAATAGAAAAGATAAAGGATGATGAGATGAAAGAGTTTTTGCGTATTTTGTTTGAGATAGGTTTAAATATATATTCTAATTACAGCGATAAAAAGATAAAGTAGATTATAAATGAGCGAGATAATAATAGAACATAAAAAAATAAAAAATATTTATATAAGAGTAAAACCAGATTTTAACATATATGTAACAGCACCTAAAAGAGTGAGTAAAGAGTATATATATGAGCTTGTAGAAAAAAGAAAAGATTGGATAGAAGAGAAGAAAAAAGAATTAAAAGAAAAAAATATTTATGATATAAGCAAAAAAGAATTAATAAGCGGAGAAGATATCTATTATCTTGGAAAAAGATACATGCTTAAGGTGATAATTTCAAAAGAAGAAAATATAACGATATCAGGCAAAATAATGTATATGCAAATTAATATCAAAGATGATGAAAACTATAAAAATTTTAATATAAGAAAAAAGCATATACTTCTTGACACTTGGTACAAAAAGGAGGCTTTAAAATTGTTTGAAAGTCTTCTAAAAAAATATTGCAGCATCATGAATTTAGAAATAAATTCATTTAGTGTAAAAAAACTTAAAAGTAAATGGGGTTCATGCGACATTTCAAAAAGACATATCACTTTTAATTTGGAACTTATGAAATACCCAGTTCATGCATTAGAATATATAGTAGTTCATGAATTAGCACATTTAATAGAAGCTAATCATAGTAAAAAATTTTATAATATTGTAAGTCTTTATATGCCAGAGTGGAATAAAGAAAAAGAAATTTTAAATAATTTTTTTAAAAATAAATAAAAAAATAATTACAAATTTACTACAAATAAATACCCTAACAAGTTTTTTACTTCTCAAAAAAATTATTAATAAATTTATAAAAAATAAAAATTGCTAATTAGAACTCATAACCTAAATTTTTTTACATGAAACCAAATGATTATTTCCAATATCTTTTAATTTTACATTATCAGACAAACAACTATCCTCTGCATAAGGACATCTATTATAAAACCTGCATCCTTTTTTAGGGTTTATAGGAGAAGTAACTTCACCCCTAAGCAATATCCTATCCTTTTTCTTATTTACATCAACAGTTGGAATAGCCGAAAGTAATGCTTTAGTATATGGATGCTTAGGATTTTCAAACAAAGTTTTTTTATCACAGCTTTCTATTATCTCACCTAAATACATAACTGCTATATTATTTGATATATGTTTTATAACAGATAAATCATGAGATATAAACATATAAGTTAATTTTAATTCTTTTTGCAAATCCATAAGTAAATTAATTATTTGTGCCTGTATTGAAACATCTAAAGCACTAACTGGCTCATCACAAACTATAAACTTAGGATTAATAGATAAAGTTCTTGCTATAACTATTCTCTGCCTTCTTCCGCCATCAAACTCATGCGGATACATATTATAACTTCTTTTGCTAAGACCAACTATATCCATAATCTCTTCAACCCTTGCTTTTCTATCTCTCGCATTATCATATATCTTAAAAAAACTTAAAGGCTCAGAAATTATTTCAGAGACAGTATATCTCGGATTTAAAGATGAATAAGGGTCTTGAAATATTATCTGCATAAATCTTCTCATTTTTCTCATATCATCATTATTTAATTTTGTTATATCCATGCCGTTATAATATATATTACCGCTATCAGGCTCATGCAATCTTAAAATTACTCTTCCCAAAGTGCTCTTCCCGCAGCCAGACTCTCCCACAACTCCAAGGGTCTCCCCTTCTTTTATGCTTAAACTAACATTATCAACAGCATGCAATTTCCCCTTTGGCGTATCAAAATATTTATATAGATTCTTAGTTTCAATAAACATAAATAATAACTTCCCTTAAAAATTAAAATGACATTTATATTGATGCTCATCACCAATTATATTAGGATTTTTCTCCATACATATATCTTTTTTATATTTGCACCTAGGATTAAAATAACATCCGCTTGGCAAATCGGCAGGGTTAACCATATCGCCTTCTATAGGTATGAGCCTATCATTATCAACATCAAGCCTTGGTATAGAATTAAATAATCCTTTAGTATATGGGTGCTTTGTATTTAAATAAACTTCTTTAATAGAACCGCTTTCAACAATTTCTCCAGCATACATTATAAAAACTCTATCACAAACTTCTGCCACAACACCCAAATCATGTGTAATAAGAATAAGTGACATGTCAAATTTTTCTTTAAGATTATTTATTATATTTAATACTTGTGCCTGTATGGTTACGTCTAAAGCAGTAGTAGGTTCATCGGCTATTAGTATTTTAGGTTTTAAAAGTAAAGACATAGCAATCACAACTCTCTGCTTCATACCGCCTGAAAATTGATGAGGATATTCTTTTAATCTATCCCTTTGAACACCCACCAATTCAAGAAGCTCTATAATAGTATCAAGCTTTTCGCCTTTACTCATATTACTTTTATGACTATCTAAAACTTCCATTAACTGTTTTTCAACCGTCATAGCAGGGTTTAATGCAGTCATAGGGTCTTGAAATATCATAGATATTCCGTTTCCTCTTATTTGCTGATACTCTTTTGCACTGCATTCTATTATATTTTTATCTTCATAAATTATCTCTCCGTCCATAATAATGCCAGGAGGATATGGAATTAAACCCATTACAGATAAAGCCATAGTAGTTTTTCCAGCACCAGTCTCTCCAACTATCCCTATACTCTCCCCTTTTTTGAGAGATAAGTTTATTCCATTTACAGCCTTTACTGTTTCATCTTCTTTAATGTAATGTACATGTAAATTTTTTATTTCTAATATATTTTCCATAATAGGCAACTCTTAATTTAATTTTTATTTGTTTTGTTATTTCATTTTAGGGTCTAATGCATCTCTAAGTCCATCACCCAAAAAGTTAAAAGCAAGAACCATAAATATAATAGCTAAACCCGGAAATATAGCTATATAAGGATTAGTTTCCAAATAAACACTTCCTATCTTCAATATATTTCCCCACTCTGGTATATGAGGCTCTATTCCTAAACCCAAAAAGCTTAAACCGCTTGTAGATAACACAGCAGAACCTATATCCAAAGACATTCTAACAATTACAGGAGAAAGTACATTAGGAACTATATGCTTATATATAATAATAAAATTATTAGCCCCCAATGCCTTAGCCGCTTCGATAAACTCCATATTAGATACAGAAATTACACTCGCCCTCACAGTTCTCGCATAACTTGGTATAGCACTAATACTAAGAGATATTATCAATACAAAAACATTAGCACCAAATACTGCAATAATTGCTATAGCAAGAAGTATGCTCGGTACAGAATATAATATATCCAATACTCTCATTATAATGTTATCAGCATTTCCCTTATAATATCCAGACAAAGCACCCAAAACTCCTCCAACTACTATAGGTATAACTGTAGATATTACACCTATTATAAGAGATATTCTAGCACCAAATACTATTCTGCTGAAAACATCTCTTCCATAATTATCCGTACCAAATGGATATATTAAAGAAGGCGTTTGAAGCAAAGCTGTGTAATTATTTTCTATAGCATCAGCATAATTAAAAGTAAATGTACTCATTATTGATAAGGCAAATAAAAATATTACAAAAAACATTCCTATTACAGCCATCTCATTTCTAAAAACTCTATACAGTATATCAACAAACTCTATGGATATATCATCATCTTTATGAATGATTTTTAATATCATAGTAATGCCAGCTAAAAATGAAAATATATTTCCAATGAGTATAGTTAAAATACATATTGCAGAAATAAAATAAAAAAGCTTCTTGTTTTGTTTTATTTCTTTTATTGAAATTAAATACATTGATAATATAAAAAATAATGAAATTAATATTAAAATTATTATACCAAAATAAAAATTGTCAGGCAAAACTTCCTTAAACAAATTAATGCTTGATACAAATATAATAGCTATATTCACCAAAAAAGCCTCAAATATAAGTATATACTCAAGCTTTTTTTTCTTTGTTATCAAATGAAATCCTGAAGAAGCTGCAAAAATATTTGCAGATACTAAAAAAGCTATAAGAAGAAAACCTAATTTTCTTGTAGAAGAAGATATATCATTATTAGCTTTTACATCTTTTTTTAATTTTATTAATACCAAGTATGAAATTAAAGCTGAAATAAAATATAATACTGCCGCTGAAATAGTGTAAATATTAAAACTCTTTTTAGTAAAATCTACAGAAAATAATAGTATAACAACTCCTACAAATAAAGAAGCACCCACGGCAAAATTAAGAGAACTATATTCTCTAAATTTAATAAACTTACTCTCTTCTAATTGTTTTTTATAATCCATGTTCAGTTCCTATTTTTATCTGTTAATAATTTTTCATATTAGATTTTATTCTAGGGTCTAAAAAAGCATATAATATATCAACCGCCAAATTAACAACGCTTACAACCACAGATACATAAACCACCCCAGCCAAAACTGCAGGTATATCTGGAATAAATTGCTTATCAACTATATAGCTTCCTATACCGCTTATATTAAACACCTTCTCTGTAACAGCAGCACCTCCAAGTACAGCACCTAACTGCATACCAGCAGCTGTTATTATTGGTATTAAAGCGTTTTTTAAAATATGCCTAAATATAACTACATTTTCATTTAAGCCTTTGCTTCTTGCTGTAAGTACAAAATCTGCATTCTTTATCTCAAGCATGGAGGCTCTTGTCATTCTTGCTATACTCGCTGAAAAACCTGTACCCAATACTATAACAGGCATTATATATGATTTTAAATCACCTATAGAAAAAGTAGATGGAAGTAAATTTAAATTAATAGAGAAATTCAATATTAATATCAATCCTATCCAGAAATTCGGTATAGATAATCCTATTAAAGCAAAAAGCATAAAAATATAATCAAACAATGAATACTGTTTTATAGAAGAAATTATACCAGCAGGTATTGCTATAATTATCGCAAGCAAAAGAGACAAAAATGATATTGTTAAAGTTACAGGGAATTTCCTAGCTATAGCTGAAAATATATCCTCATTACCCACATAAGATTTTCCTAAATTAAAAGTAATAATATTTTTAAAAGCATTAAATAATTGTTCTATATAAGGTTTATCAAGACCATAAGATTTATTAAAAGTTTCTATTTGTTCTTTTGTTGCATCCTGTCCTAATATATTTAAAGCACTATCCATAGGTGAAATATAAAGTATAGTAAATACTAAGAAAATTACTCCAAACATTACAAATATCATCATCATAAGTCTTTCAAATATATACTTCATATACCAATGAGAATATATATATATCAAAACATACATAGGAAAAGAAAATATTATAGAATATACAAGAAATATTTTATTTTCAAGCATACTGCTTAATATAGCAGAACTAGTAAAACTTTCTTTAAACTTTTTATATTTATTTTTATTTCTTTGCTTTTTTAATTGTTCTATATATTTTTTTACCCTTTCTTTTTTATCCTCATCACTTATTTTTTTGCCTAATATTTCTACCTCTTTTTCTATATGCAAATAATACTCTTTTTCTTTAATCTTTATTTCATCATCTGCATAATCATCAATAGCTTTATAAAAATTAGATTTTTTATATTTATTGTAAATAAAAAACTTTCTTATCCACAAAACAATATAAGTAAATATTCCAAGTATTATTAATGCAATTTTATAAAGAAATATTTTTTGCATTTTTTCAAAATTGCTGCTGATAAAAAAAACAATATTATTCATTTTTATATCTCTATATTTTTTAAATTAAATAATTTAGTAATAAAATAATAATAGTTCTGTAAGTATATATTATACCTACAAAACTATTTTTTATTAATAATTATTTAGAAGTTCCATTACTTTCTTCATAAGCTTTTAAATATTCTTTAGCCTTATCTTTGTCTGCTGTTAAAACATTACCCGTATCAACTAATGGAGTAAGAGTAGTATAGGCCTTATAAGCATAACCATCATTAACAGCTATAAATGCATTTTGGTCTATAGAATATAAAATAGCCTTTCTTACATTAACATCTTTAGTAACATGCCCATCTGACATATTAATAAAAGTAAATATTAAAGCATTACTTGGTACTGTTTGAAGAACCAAATTACTATCACTTTCTATTACTTTTAGTTTATCAGCTACTATATCATATAATATATAAAGGTCTCCGCTTCTTAAAGAAGATACAGCAGCATCTAAATCTTTTATAAATTTTATGTTTATTGTTTTTATTTTAGGGAATTTATCAGTATCTGCCATAAACCCAGGGTTTCTCTCTAAAACTATCTCATAATCATTTTTATAAACAGCAATATACTGTCCGCTAGTACATAAAGTATTATTGTAGCTATTTCCTTCTGTTATAGTTGATTCATCACCATAACAAATATCTTTTTGAGGGTCATAATTAGCAACATTATAAGTATTTACTTTTTTAATTTGTTTTTCACTCACTATACCGGCAGATTGATGTGCCAAATAATTAAGCACTTGAGGGAATGGATTTACTGTTGTAATTTTTACTACTTGATATACTCCATTTTTATTATTAGCCTGAGCAGTTGAAGAAGTAAGAGAAGTGATAGGAGCTGGCAGATTTTTAGAAAGTTCTGTATAAACATCGCTTGTATCTGTTTTAGTGTTTTTAAGTTCATTTATATCTGTTACTATAGAAATTTTTTCCATACTGCTGTGAAGACTGTATGTTCTATGATTAGGAACGCTATTTCTATCTTTAGCTCTGTTTAATGAAAATACCACATCGCTTGCACCAACCCTCTCTCCGCTATTAACTGCTTTTTTATTTTCTACTTTAGCAAAATAGATATCATCTCTCAAGATAAAATAATAATCTTTATTTCCGCTTGCTATAGCATAATTGTATGATAAAGAATTCTCTGTGCTTATTTGGTCGTTAGTAGTTAAAGTTACTATTCTTATATACATTTGGTTATTGATAAAATTAATAGAACCGTCATTTCCTTTTATTGGGTCTAAAGAAGTTAATGAAGATAGAGACTGGCTTATATATAAAGGCTCAGTTTCATTTTTTGCTTTGTCCACAAATGATATTGCTCCTGCATTAATAGAAGCTGCTTTGTATATTTTTACTGTATTTTCATCTAATATAGTCTTATTGAAAGCTTGAGTTTTTACTCTGTTGTATAATGGTATAATATATGCATTTTCATCTATAATAATTTTCTCTATTTCAGAATATGTAGCTTTGGAATCCTCAAAAGACTCTGCTGCAGCTTTTTCTATAAGTTCATCTAACTTTGCATTTGATATTTTAGAAGGATTATAATCTCCATCACTTATAAATAATGATCTTACAGCATAATCTGGGTTTCCTGTTACAGTATTCCAGCTAGTGATTGCTATATCATAATTATTAGCTTCCAACTGACCCATAAAACTTGCATAATCTGGAAGCATACTAATAGTAGGATTAAAACCGTTTTTTGAAAGAATATCTCTCATTACATTTAAAGATTTCTCATCAAAAGATTGAGCGATAATCTTAATATCTACTTTGTTTTCTGTGGTTTTTGAAGAATTTCCACACGAAACTGTTAATAGTAATAAAAATAGAAAAACTAAAAATTGTTTATGCATTTGCATACCCCTTTTGAATATTATAATTATTTTATTTAGATAGTAATATTTATAGACTAACTGTCTACTTATAAGATATTTTATAAATGAGGAAAGTAATAAATTAAAGGAAAAAACATATTAGTATACCTTATACTGATAATTTTCGAGTATATATTAAAATATAAAAAAATCAATTAATTTTCAATTAGTTTCAAAAAAAATACTATTTATAATACTGTTTTTAAACAAAAAATCCGTAAGAGCCTATTACAACTCCTACGGATTTTATTTATTTCACTTTTATTAATTAATATTAAGCACCTAAAACACCGCTGATTAAGAATGCTGTAGCGAAAGAAACGATAGCGTAAAGTTCTGGGAATACAGCAACGATGATAGTGTTACCAAATACATCATAACCATTACCTATAGCTTCAACACCATTAGCACAAACTTTACCTTGGAATATAGCAGAAACCATACAAGCTAAACCAACAGCAATACCAGCACCCAATATAGCAGCACCTTGGAAGATAGTGATATCAGCAGTCAAATAAGGTTGCATAATGAAGAAAGCAGCAAAACCATAAAGACCTTGTGTACCAGGCAACGCACTTAAAACAAGACAGCTACCAAATGCATCTTTATTTTTTTTCAAAGCTCCAACAGTAGTCATAGCAGAAATAGAAGTACCAACCGCACTACCAATACCAGACATACCTACCATTATACCCGCTCCTATATATCCTAATAAAAGCGCTGTGTTCATTGTAAAACCCATAATAAAATCTCCTTTTTAGATTATTTTCTTTTTTAATTATTAAATTATTTATATATAAAAAACTAATTAAGCTACCTTTTTAAGTGGCTTATACTCTTTTCCGCCGCCCTCAAAACCAACGTTATTGTAGAACTCTACAAATGTTAATCTCAAAGGGTGTACCAAAGCACCAAGTATGTTTAATGCGAATATAGCGATGTGTCCGAATACTAAGAACACTACCATTATAACAACACCAACACCCGGTATAGCTTTGAAACTCATACCTATTTGGTTTATTACCAAAGCCAATATAGAACCAGAAGCACCTAATGCAAACAAACGTATATAAGAAAGTGTGTCCCCCATTATACCAGTTGCCGCAAAATAAACACCAAGTATAGAGTTTAATACATCTGGCTTCTTACCAACATTAGAAAGTATTACTAAGAATACCAAACCAACAAGCATAGTTATATAATATATAGTGCTAAATTGTTTGATAACTTCCATTTTTTGCATATCACCCAAAAACCATAAAACAAGGCTAGGTATAAATAAAAGTTTACCAACAGCTGCAAATATATCACCTATAGAACTAGTTTTAATTCTATCTATAACCCCAACTACTAAAGCAAAACATATATGAAGTACACCTATAAGTAATGCTGTATTAAATGGAGTTAAGAACCAATTTTCTTTTATGTCTGTAATTATTAAATACTTACTTAAAGTAGCAAATAAAGGTATTTGAGTATTAGAAGGTATGCTTACACCAAAGAAACTTCCTCCATTTATAACACCCATAATAGTAGTACATATTCCAAGTGTTAAAGCAAGTATACCAATACCTCTTAATTGTCCTTTTAGCACAGTAAATAAACCTATCAAAGCTACTATAGTTAATACTATACCATAACCAGAGTCCCCAAAACAATAAGCGAAAAATAACGGATAGAAAACTGCTATCATAGGAGTTAAATCTATCTCAAAATAATTAGGTAATTGGAACAATTTTGTAATAAGCTCATAAGCAGAAGAATACTTATTGTTTTTAAGCTCAACAGGTACATTATCATCTTTTGTAGGCTCTTCCATTATGTAAGCTATTTTTTTGCTGTCGAGTAAAGTTTTAACTTCGCTCTCTTTGTCTTTAGGTACATAAGCTTCAACATAAAGTATCTTGCCTTCTGTAACCTCACTAGCTACAAAACTCTCTTTAGCCTCTTCAAAATGATTCTGCAAATTAAGATTATCTACTTCTTTATTAATAGCTTCTATATATACCTGATTCTTTATTATATCATTTTCAATATCTTCTATCTTTTTATCAAGTTCAGATATTTGAGTTTTTAATTCATCATAAGATTTATTAGGCATATTGATAATGTCAAAAGGAATTGCCTCTTCGCTGCCTTCTTTCTTGAAAGCAACAAAATAAACCTTACCAGCCTCTTCTTTTACAGCATAAGTAAATATGTCTCCAAAATTATAAGCTTCATACTCTTTAATAGGACCATTAAAAAATGATATATCATAAGAAGTTTTTTCTTTTAAGTTATTAATCTTATCAAAGCTAAAACTTCCAAAAGGAGCTATAATAGATAATTCTTTTTTAAGGTTATCTCTTTCAGCTTTTAATTTATCAGAAGATTGAGATAACTGTAAAACATTGTCTATTACATCAGATGCTTTTTTATTAGTATCAGCTGCTTTAAGATTAGATACATCTTTCTTAGCTTTTTTAGCATCAGACAAAGCATTATTTATAATAGTTTTAGCTCTATTAGCGTCATTTTTTTGAGCGGCAATATTTTCTATATTTTCAGATGAAACGCCGTTAGCAATTTCTATATGCACAACTCCAAGAGAAGCTAAATCATTTAGAGTTTTTTCCCTATCCTCATGAAAGACAAAGAGAGAGAGTTTCTTCATTTTTCTAATCATAAAGACGCCTCCTTAGCTCTGTTTCTTTCTTTTACTATCTTTTGAGAAGACTTACTTAAATTTTCTTCATCTTCCATATACCTTTTAATTTTGATTATAGCTGTTTTATACTCAGGAATCTGTACTTTCTCATAAAGGTTAACTTTTTGAGTAGTTTTTTTCCTCGCATAAGCCAAAGCATTAAGTCTATTTTCTGTCATTTCAATTTTTATTTGTAATGTCATAAGCAGCTCAAACATATTAATGGCAAGCCTAATCCAAGAAGGCATATTAAACATGCTGACATTTTCAATATCAAAATCTATACCTGTTAATATAGAAACTTTAACACCCGCAATATTTTTTTGCTCAGAGTTTACATTTCTAATCTTAACAATCTCAGGAAACTCAGTCCAAAAACCATTATAGTTTTGATTTTGTTTCACAAGTTTTTGATATTCATCTTTAAGTAATTCAATCTCAGCGGTAATCTTTCTCACCTCAAGACGAAGTGCTGCCTCTTTACTTTTCAAAGTAGGCAAAGCTTTCTCACGAATGGAAAGCTGGCGTCTTAGGTTTTGAAGAGCCGTTTTATTGTATTGAAACTTTAATGCCATATTTTTTAACCTACTTTTAAAAATTAATTATTTGTCCATTTACCGTATTGCTCTACTAAAGATTCTTTTATACCAACTTCTGCTTTACTAAAATATTTACCCATTAATTCCCAACCAGTTTCTAACATCTCATCAATTTTGATGTTAATGTCTATTGCTAATAATCTTTCAGAATATTCAGCAGCATATTTCAAACATCTTTCATCATATTCAGTTAAGTCGAAACCGTTTTCTTTTTTCATTTTAGCATTAGCAGCATCTGAATAAAGACGAACCAAAGTGTTCATTACAGCAGGGTGGTCTTCTCTAGTTTTCTTACCTATAACCAACTGTTTCAAACGAGAAAGACTTCTGAATGGGTCGATGATTGTTTTACCTATATCAGAGTCACGTCTTAAATAAAGCTGACCTTCAGTGATGTAACCAGTGTTGTCTGGTACAGCGTGAGTAATATCACCTTCGTTAAGAGTAGTAACAGCGATAATAGTAATAGAACCGCCATCAGGGAACTGAGCTGCTTTTTCGTATATTTTAGCAAGGTCAGAATATAATGAACCCGGCATAGAGTCTTTAGAAGGAATCTGGTCCATTTTGTTTGATACTATAGCTAAAGCATCGGCATAAAGAGTCATGTCTGTAAGAAGTACAAGAACTTTTTGCTTATGCTCAACTGCGAAATATTCTGCAGCTGTACAAGCCATATCAGGTATCAAAAGTCTTTCTACTGGAGGGTCATCAGTAGTGTTGATGAAACATATAATTTTGTCTAATGCTCCAGCTTCAGTAAATGTATTTTTAAATGATAAGTAGTCATCGTTAGAAAGTCCCATACCTCCAAGAATAATCTTGTCAGCTTCAGCTCTCAAAGCAACCTGTGCAAGTACTGCGTTATAAGGTTGGTCTGGGTCTGCGAAGAATGGGATTTTTTGTCCTGTAACAAGTGTGTTGTTAAGGTCAATACCAGCAATACCAGTAGCAATAAGCTCAGAAGGCTGTTTTCTTCTAACAGGGTTTACAGAAGGTCCTCCGATTTCTACCTCTTTACCTTCAACTTCAGCACCTCCGTCTATAGGCTCACCATAAGCGTTAAAGAATCTTCCTGCAAGAAGTTCGCTTACTTTAAGTTTAGGAGGTCTGCCTAAAAATACAACTTCAGCGTTTGTAGGTATACCTTCAGTACCTTGGAAAACCTGAAGCGTAACAATATCTCCAATCATTTTTACAACCTGAGCAGGTCTGCCGGCTACAAGAGCCATCTCATCGTTACCAACATTTTCTGCTCTTAAAGATACAGTTGCTTTAGTAATTTGTACTAATTTTGTATATACTTTTTGAAATGCTTTAGGCATGTGTTATACTCCTTTCAGCAAATATTGATTCCATCTCAGCTGTGTATTTTTTGTGTTCTTCAGACTGATATACAGAATAGTTCATCTGTTTGAATGCGTTAATAAGTCTTTTGAAATAAGTACCTACTTCACTATAATCATCAAATCTGTAATCAGCTTCTACGACTTTCATAACTTGATTTAATAATTCTTTTTGTCTCTCTATTGGACAGTTTTTATCTACTTTATCGAAAGCGTCCTGCTGTAAGATAACGAAGTCTATAAGCTCAGCTTTCCACAAACGCTGATGGTATTCAAGAGGTACTGCGTCGTCACCCAAAATGCTTATTTGGTCGCTTGCTTCCTGACCTCTGCGAGCAATATCTTTCGCTCTTGTAACTTTATCAGCCCAACCTTTTTCTATATAAGTGTCTGAAAACTCTACGAACTCTGGATATTCTATATATTTAGAATAAGAATCTAATGGGTCAACAGCAGGATATCTTTTACTATCAGCACGTTTTTGTGATAATGCGTAGAAACAACGAGCTGCTTTACGAGTAGATTCTGTTACAGGCTCTTTCAAGTTACCGCCTGCAGGTGATACTGTACCTATGAATGTAATAGAACCAGTCTCTCCGTTATTTAAGTATACGAAACCTGCTCTTGCATAGAAACTAGAAATAATAGCTGGCAAGTCGATAGGGAACGCATCTGGTCCAGGTAATTCTTCAAGTCTGTTAGACATCTCTCTTAAAGCCTGAGCCCAACGAGAAGTAGAGTCAGCAAGAAGAAGAACTTTAAGTCCCATTGACCTATAATATTCAGCTACTGTCATACCTACATAAACTGAAGCTTCACGAGCAGCAACAGGCATGTTTGAAGTGTTACAGATGATTGTTGTTCTTTCCATCAAGCTTCTTCCAGTTCTTGGGTCTATAAGCTCTGGGAACTCTGTAAATATTTCTACTACCTCATTAGCTCTCTCACCGCAAGCTGTCATTATAATCAAGTCAGCGTTTGCGTTAGTAGCCAAAGCGTGCTGCAATACTGTTTTACCTGCACCGAATGGTCCCGGAATAAATCCTGTACCGCCTTCAGTAATAGGGTTAAATGTATCTATAGTTCTAACACCAGTCTCTAACAATTTGAATGGTCTTGGCTTTTCTTTGTAAGCTTTAATAGTAAGTTTTACAGGCCAAGTTTGTACCATTGTTACATTAACTTTCTCGCCTTTAGAATCTTTTATCACAGCAAGTGTATCTTCTAAACCATAATTTCCAGCAGAAACTACACTTTCAACAACGCCCTTACCTTCAAATTTGAAAGGAACCATTATTTTGTGGTCAATCCAACCCTCTTTAACAGCACCAATCCAATCTCCTGCCTCAACTTCATCACCAACTTTAGCTATAGGTGTAAAGTCGTATCTCGCATCTTTATCTTCAGTAAGGTTGTTATATTTACCTCTCTCTAAAAATACTCCCTTTAATTTATCAAGGTCATTTTGAAGTCCGTCAAAGTTTTTACCTAAAAGTCCAGGTCCTAATTCAATCTCTAACATTGAACCAGTAAACTCTACGGCATCACCTAATTTCATTCCCCTTGTAGATTCAAATACCTGAGCACTAGCACTAGTACCTGATATTTTAATAACCTCTGCCATTAGTTTGGCTTCACCGCAAGATACAAAACATATCTCGTTCTGTGAAACGGGTCCGTCTACCTCTATTGAAATTAGGTTTGATATAATAGCAGTTACTTTACCTTTAGTCATTTCTATCTCCTAATTAATTTACATTTTATAATGACGCTTTGCTTTTTAATGTTTCTACAAGCGTCTCTAAATGTTTCTTACCTTCCTCTTCATCTCTTCCGTTGATACTAACGGCATAGTTAAGATTTATATAATAAGCAAAAATATTATCTGTTGTGAAAGATTTTATAGATGTTAACTTATCCAAAAACTCCCATACCAAAGAACATTCTATATTTTCCATATTATATGGATCAGCTTTATCTGATGAGTTAAATGTCTCTATAATAGTGTTAATATAAGGTATCTCCCTACCTACACCAAAATCGGAAGCTGTAGATTTGCTTAATGCAGATATTAAAGAATAATCTCCTATAAGCTCTTTAGCTATTTTATCGCTATTAAAACCTAAAGCCCTTCCATTTAAAGCTGCTAAAACATTCTTCATATCTCTCATAAATAATGCATAATTCTTTATAAAATTATTACCACTACTTATCATTTCTTCATAATACAAATTCAATAAACTATTTTCTATATGTCTAACACTTTCCCATTCAACATTCTTATTATCTTCTAAAAATTTGCTCATATAAGTAGGTAAATTAGAGATATTACTGTATTTTTGCATCTCTTCTTTACTAAATATACAAGGCTCTAAATGCTTTGTATAAGGGCTGAATAATCCCTTTTGTTTTGCTATAGCATTTACTAAATTTTTATTGTCATTTTGATAAATAAGATATTTAAAAAACTTAGCATCTTTAGCACTTAAACTCGATAATATGCTTTGAGTAATTTCGTTAATATCATACTTAGCCTTAGCATCAGATAATTTCACTTCGGGAAGACCTGAGATAAGATAATAATATGATCCCATACTCGCCCCTCTTATTTACTAAATATTACTTCTTCTGTTTTAGCTTTGATATAATCACTGAAGAACTCTACAAAATCTTCATCTGTAAATTGTAATTGATAATTGCCATTATTTGGTACTATTTTAAAGCCATTTGATAATTTTTTATCAAAATTAATAGTAGCATTATTAATAGCTGATTTTATAGATTTCTCGAATGCAGCATCTATATCTGCTTTTTTTGATTCTGGGAAATATACTGTTACATCAGAGTTACCTGAAGCTATATCCCATTTTTTTACTACCTCTAAAATTAAATCTTTTAAGAATGCAGTATCAGCAAAAGCTCCTTTTAAGCCTTCTTCCAATACTTTAGAGGTAACTAAATCTTTTACTCTTTGCTTTAAAGCACTTATTGACTGCTCACCTGCCATACGAACATCAGTTATGGTGTTCTTTTTTAGCTCTTCTGATTTCCTTTGAGCTTCTTTAATAATTTCTTCTGATTTTGATTCTGCTTCTTTAATAATTCTATCTGCTTCACTTTTAGCGTTAGAAATTATTTCATCAGCTTTCTTATTAGATTTTTCAACACCGTCTTGATATATACGTTCTAGAAGAGAGTCAAGTTTTTTATCTTCAGCCATGATATCTCCTTAACTTATAAATTATGTAATTATAAACATTTACGATATTACACCATTTTAATCAATTATGAAAAAAAATGCAAGCAAAATACAAAAAATATTATTTAATGTTCGTATAATCAATATATAACTTATAGTTTAAGTATATCATTATTTATTTTGTATATATATGTTACAATTATATAAAAAACTAATAAATAGTTCTATTTAACAAAACTTTAAAAAAATATTCTTTTATAATATAATTAATAGACAATAAAAATATATTTATAGGAAACATTATGTTAAAAAAAGAAGAAGGAATAAAAAAAATATTAATAGATGAAAATACTGTAAAGCAAAAAGTTAAGGAGTTAGCAAAAAAAATAAACAATGATTATAAAAATAAAACTCCTTGTTTAATAGGGCTTCTTAAAGGCTCTTTTGTATTTATTGCAGATTTGGCAAGAGAAATTGAGACAAATATAGAAATTGATTTTATGATTGTTTCAAGCTATGGAAATGATAAAATAGGCTCTGAGATTAAAATATTAAAAGATGTTGATATACCTCTAACAGGCAAAGATGTTATCATAGTAGAAGATATTATTGACACAGGGTACACTTTAGAGAAAATTTGCGAAGTTTTAAAAACAAGAAATGTTTCTTCACTAAAAATATGCACACTTCTTAATAAACCGTCAAGAAGAAAGGTTGACATTAAAATAGACTACAATGGTTTTGATATAGAAGATGAATTTGTTGTAGGGTATGGTATTGATTATGCTCAGAAATACAGAAATCTTCCGTATATTGGCGTTGTAGAATAATAGAATAAAAAATAAATTCTACCCATCATACGAATAGTAAACTCATAATTTAAATTTTTTATTTGTGGCGGCTTTGCCCCCACGCCCCCACTTCTTTTATTGGTATAAAAGAAGCAAAAGAACTGCATTTTTTAGCTAATTTTTAGATGTTACACCATATTTAATGTATATTGCCTACCTATAAAAATATAATATTTACACTTTTTGCAGCGGAAAAAAGTTGAATAAAAAACTTATACAAGCAATAAAATTAAAACAATATCAATATTTATTTACACTAAATAATTAAAAATAACTCTCAATAAATTTCAAAAAAATTATCACTCTCTGCTAAAATTTTGATATATAAACTTAAAAGGTATATATATTTTGCCATTCTCTGCATAATCTCGCACCAAACCTTGAGGAGGAGGTTTTAGCTTTTTGGCATATTCTATAGCCTTTGAGCATGAATTGTCTAAACTGCTTTGACCTAATTTTGAATTGCTTAAAAACTTCTCAAAAATAATATTTCCATCCAAATCTATTGATATAAGCACCTCTACTTCATCAGTTCTTAAAAGTCCTAAGAAATGTGCTTGATTCGGAATAGTTAAATACCAAGAATCTCTTATAGAGCCAACTAAAGTATAAAAATACCAAAAATATTCCTGTGCCTTTGTACCAAGCTGTATGCTTCCTGTTTCACTGGATAATACTACTGCCCTGTCTGCTCCATCTTCAAACGATGCAGGTATCTTTGTATCGCCTTTAAGTCCGGGATTCTTTGGCTTATAAGTTTCAACTTTTTCTCTATTTATTTCATCGCCTAAATCTTTTTGCTTTTGTAGATTGTTGTTATTATTATTTGGAGTTATATTATCGCGTCTTTCAACTATTGGGCTATTGGCTCCGTCCCCCAAAAAAGAAAACACTGAAGCATCTGAAAATACCTTCGAAGGTGTTACATTTACTTCTCCTCTTGATACTAATGATTTATCTGAAGCAAATGGAGTATCTTCGTTATTCTCCTCTTCTTCTACATCTGGAGTCTCTACCAAAAACATATAATCATCTTTTTTATTTTTCTCTTCTTCTAAGATTTTTTTTAATTCATCATTATATGCAAACAAAGATTCCACTATATAAGTATTTATCAAACTCAATACAAATATATGAAGTATAAATGCAACTATTACTGCGAATATAGTATCTTTCTTTTTAACTATTATAGTTTTTAATTTATCTAAAAAATCTTTCATAATATGTTTTATAATAAAAAAGCTATATGTTCAATTATAAATTAAAACTCTAAAAATTTGAATATAGTCAAATGGTTTAATATATATAATTAAAATTAATGAATACTAAAAATTTTTATTTTATCAATTTTTTGTTGTTCTTTTTCCCGCCGCAAAAAGAACCAAAAAGTGCAAATATTCTAATTTTTTATGTTAGAAATATATATTAAATATTTATATTTTAGTTTCTATAAAAGTAAGACTTGTAAAAATGCCGTCTTTTTGCTTCTTTGGGTCACCAAAAGAAGTGGGGTGCGGGGCAAAGCCCTGCAGATATATTAATTTAAACAATTATCAAAAACTCTCGTTCGTTGCTATATATAAAATACCATCAGAATCAACTATATAAGCTTCTCTGTAATTATAATTTTCATTAGTGAAAAAATTAGTGCCCATAAGAAAAGCTGTTGTAGATAAAGCATCAGCCTCTTCTGCATTGGTGTGTACAATAGTAGCTGATATTGCATTATAAGTAGGATAACCTATTTTAGCATCTATTATATGATGATAATTAGTGCCGTTTTCTGTAAAAAATCTCTCATAATCTCCGCTTGTTACTATCGTATAATTTGTTGCCTGTATTAAAGCTAAATATCCATCTTCATCGTTTCTTGGGTTTCTTATTGCTATCACCCAAGGATTGCCTCTTGAGTTTACTCCATTAGCATAAGTATCTCCGCCGTAATCTATTAAATAGTTTTTTATATTATAATTTTTAAACACATCTATAAGTTTTGTAACAATATACCCCTTTCCATAAGAGCCAAAATCAAAAGTTAAATTATCCCTAAGCTCTATAAATTTCTTGCCGTTGTTAGTTATAATGCTTACCTTTGAATAATCTATTTTTTTTAATGCATTTTCAATTTCTTCTCTCTTTGGTACAGTTTGATTTTCTTTAACCCCAAACCCCCAAAGTTCAATTAATGGTCTCACACTTATATCAAAAGAAGGATTTATTTTAGAATATCTTAATCCTGTTTCAAATAAATGTGCCATATCTTCAGAAATTTCTACTCTGAGAACATCTTCTTTATTTTCTAAACTTTTTTTATTTATAATTGCTATTTCGCTATTTGTATTATATGGATTTAATATATTATCCATTCTATTAATTTCGTTTGTTATAGAAGCTACTAAATCATACATTTTTTTCTCTGTGGTTTGTGCTGTGATGTTTAATATAGTATCACTTATTGCTATTGTTGTAGATATATATTTTTCTTTATTTTTATAAACAAAAAGTGTAACAATTAATGCCGCTGCTACAACTAAAATTAATAGATAATATTTTTTCTTTGATGTCATAAAATTTTCTCTCTATGCTAATTATTCTTTTTAGTAAACTTATTATTAATAAACTTATTAAATTATAATATAGTTAAACAACCATGTTTTGTTAAAAACTAAATTTTTTATTTTTATAAATATATTGTCAACTTTTTCCCGCCGCAAAAAGTTGCAAAAAATGCAAATGTTTTAACTTAATATGTTATTATATATATAAAATTAAGATAATGCATATATCTTTTATTAATGATGCAGTTCTTCGCGAAGCGTATCCGTAGGATATAAGCTTCTTTTATACTAATACCATACCTAAAGGTACTTCCTTCGGTCGTACCGAGTAGGTGCCTATTGGCAAAAGAAGCGGGGTGTACCCTCAGGGCATGCTTCGCAGGGGGCAAAGCCCTGCAAATATTTTAAATTTAAAAACTAAATTTTTTTTAAATATAATAGTTTTTATATATATTAAAACTCTTCTATCTTCTTTGTAATAAAACTTATAATATTTTCTTTTGATACCTTTATAGGCTCATTGTCTTTTTCAAAATATATAAAGTTTCCATCTGCACTTCCTGCCACGCCAAAATCTGCATGTTTAGCCTCTCCAGGACCATTAACCACACAGCCCATTATAGCAATAGTGATATTTTTCTTTATATTTTGTACATGTTTCTCTATAAAACTAGCAACCTCCTCAACATTCACCTGACATCTTCCGCAAGTAGGGCATGATATTATCTCAACAGAAGGCTCTTTCCTCAAACCCAAAAACTTAAGAAGCATTTTTCCTGCCATTACTTCTTCAACAGGGTCCCCCGTAATAGAATATCTTATAGTATCCCCAATGCCCTGCATAAGCAAATACGACAAAGCACTTGTACTCTTAATCAAAGAACTTCTTAATGTGCCCGCCTCTGTAACACCTAAATGTATAGGATAATCAAATTTCTCTCTAAATAATGTATTTGCCTCTATTGTAGTTTTGATATCAGATGCTTTTAATGATACTTTTATATTTGTAAAGTTTAAGTCTTCCATTAATTTTATATGCTCAGAAGCACTTTTTACCATATTTTGAGCATTTACTTCCTTATATATAGCTCTGTCCAAACTTCCGCCATTAACGCCAACTCTTATAGTTAAATTTCTGTCTTTTGCCTCTTTTATAACCTCTTTTACTTTCTCTTTATCTTTTATATTACCGGGATTAAGCCTCAAAGCATCAATACCGCTTTTCATACTCTCTAAAGCAAGCCTATAATCAAAATGTATATCCGCTATTAAAGGAACTTTAGTTTGTTTTTTTATCTCTTTTATAGCTTGAGCAGCCTCCATATCAAGCACAGCAAGCCTTACAATATCAACACCTGCCTCTTCAAGAGATTTTAATTGCCAAACTGTCTCTTTAACATTTCTTGTATCAGTATTTGTCATAGATTGCACACTAACAGGATTTCCGCCTCCTATTAATATATTTCCAACATTAACTATCTTGCTCATCATTTCCCTCATAATAACTTTATGAATACTATATTTTATAACCTAATAAAGAAATTGTCAAAATATTTTGTATAATGTCTGATGTTCAGTTTGACCTTGATTTTTTGGTTTTTTAGTATATAATAATTTTAGGTATTTTTTAAATTTAGTAGAATAAATTACTATAAATAAATTAAAGGCTTAATTTAATAAATAATATGTATAAACTAAATAGTTATGTTGTTTACCCTATGTACGGAATATGTAAGGTTGTAGGCATATCAGACAATAAAGTAAATTCTTCCGTTGTAGAATGTTATATACTTGAATGTGAAGGTGAAAATATTACATTAAAAGTTCCTATAAATAGAGTTAAAGAATATCGTATACGTAAAATAATCTCTAAAGCTGAAGCTGAAAATTTTTTGAATTTATTGCAAACTAAACCCCATGATATAGAAAATAATTGGAAAATTCGCTATCAGGAAAATGAAGTAAAATTAAGAAGCGGTGAAATTGAAGATACTATAGAAGTAGCAAGAAGCTTGTTTACTAGAAATAAATTAAAAGAACTATCCGCAAGCGAAAAACGTTTATATGAAAAAGCATATATGTTTATAGTAAATGAAATCAGTATAGCTTTAAAAAAAGATAGAGACCAAATTGAAGATATAGTATCTAATGCATTAGAGAAATCAGCTAAAAAATTTAAAAATAAACCTGCTGAAAAAGAACTTATTAAACCAAATAAAACTATTAAGCCTGCCAAAAAAAAGAAAAAAGAAGAGTGAAATATTTGTTAATCTATTCTATAAAAAATGACTAATAAAAAATAACCAAATCCCTTTTGATTTTCAAGGAGAAATTGTTATGTGGAGAATAATTTATTTTGCTTGCTCTATTCTGGCACTCATATTTGATTATATTTATAACAAACTTTTTAATATAAACACGATTATATTTTTCACAGTTAGTTCTGTTATTATAGTATTGTTTGATTTATTTTTTATAAGAAAAAGGTCTTCAAAAACAACTTTGGTAATTTTTGTATCATTCTTCATTACATTAATAACTGTAATACTTACTCTAAACGTTATAAATATAATAGGAATCAATTTATCATTAAATAAAAAACTTATAATACTATTTATTGAAGGATATTTAACTTTTTCTGTAATTTCATCTTTTATACCAAATATATCAAACATACTAAAACTTACAAAAACAGATAAAATAAAAACAGCTAAAATATTAGATACTTCTGTAATAGTAGACGGAAGGGTATATGATATAGCAGAGAAAAAATTCTTTGACGGACTTTTAATACTTCCAGAGTTTGTAATAAAAGAAATACAATTTTTAAGCGATTCAAGAGACAATCAAAAAAGAATAAGAGGAAGAAGGGCATTAGAAATATTAAATAAAATGAAATCTTCAAAAAACATACTGCTTTCTGTAACAGATATAGATTTTCCAAACATCAAGGAAGTGGATTTAAAACTCATAGAGCTTGCCAAAAAAATGGACGCTAAAGTTATTACTAATGATTTTAACTTGATGAAGGTAGCTTCTATTCATGGAGTTGATATATTAAATATTAATGATTTAGCTAATTGTTTACAAGTAGTTGTGCTTCCTGGAGAGACTATAAAGATAGATTTGATAAGAGAGGGAAAAGATAAACAGGCATTAGGTTATTTAGAAGACGGCACTATGATAGTTGTAGATAATGCTAAACATTTAATAGGCAAAACTGTTGATATAGAAATAGATAATGTACTTCCTAAAGAGGCAGGAAGAGTAATATTTGCTTCTTTGGTGAGTAAACAAAATAATCAGCAAAACAACAAGAAAAAACAAAACCGAGAGCATAAATAATTTTTTATTGATTTTTTAACTTAGTTTTTAGATATATAATCAAGTTTTTTCATACATCTACGCACACCTAAAGGTGCTCAATTTTGTCGCCCTAAAGGACTCACTTATGTCGCAAAAAAGTGGGGCTTGCAAAACACGCATAGCGGTTGAAAACACACAAGATATCAAAATGAAAATACAACATTAATTTTTGACAAAATATAGTTGTTTAAGTATGCATTAAAAAATCAATCTTCGTAGGTTTTGGTGCTGTCATCTACATGTATTTTGTTTTTGTCATACACTATAGGAGCAATCTTTTCAAACAGTATAAACAATGGTGAAGAAAGTATTACTGTGAGCGGAAGACCTATAAATAATTCTGAGCGCATAAGCACAGCAACACTTGACAAATCTGCATATATTGCCATTACCAAAAATAAAGCAATAATCTTTATTAAATATCCAATTAAAGTAACAAATATTCCAGCTGCAATTTGTTTAATAAATATTCTGCTGTTAAAGAAGCCAACAACCAAACCAATATTAAGAAATATTATAGCATAAGAACCAAATGTAGAACTCGAAACAATATCCTGCATTATTCCTATAAAAAATCCGTATATTATTCCCTCAAAAGAACCGTATCTAAATGATAAAAATACTAAAAATATAAGAAGCAAATCAGGCTTAGCACCCAATGTTATTCTAATCAAATCATAAGCAGGGGAAGATTGTATTATTAAAAGGATTAATGAGCTTATTATAACAGTTATTACTCTTTTCATTTATTTGTAACTTCACCCTCTTCATATTCTTCATTAGCAAGCATAATAATTTCTCTGTCTGGAATCTTTTTTATCACATACACATTTTCTAAAGTTGAAAAATCAACTATAGGCTCAATATACAAATCGTGAAAGAGTCCATAATTCTTTTTCTCAACTTTAAACACATTTCCAACCAATATTCCGCTTGGGAAAACTCCTCCCATTCCGCTAGTATAAACTTTTTCACCCTCTTCAACATCAATCTGCAAATCAATATACTGCAAATGTGTTTGAGTGGAACGAGGATTCTGACCGCTCATAATACCAGTAGCCTTAGAACTCTCAAGCATAACAGATATTTGAGACCTTTCATCTATGAGAGATAAAACCCTACTATTATATTTTCTCACTTCTACAACCTTGCCAACAAGCCCCTTGTATCCGCTTTTATATGATATTACAGGCATACCCACAACAATACCATGAGCCCTTCCTTTGTTAATCACTATAGTGTTGTAGAAGTTTTGAGGGTCTTTTGAAACTATCTCAGCATATTCTAATGGATATTCATCAGTAGGTGCTTCATTTAATAATGCTCTTAATCTTGAGTTCTCCTGACGAAGCTGTTCATATTCTAAAGCTGTGCCGTTTAATTCTGCTATTCTATCTCTAAGTGCCTGAAGCTGACTTTGAAGTGTAAATATATCTGTAATGCTTGTATAAAGATAAACAAAAGCCTTTGATATATTTTGCGTAGCATTTTGCACAGGATATACACCAAGTGCATATATAGAACGCAAGTCAAAAACAAAATTACTCCTATTAAGAACCATAAATATTGACGCTATAAGACTAAGCGTAATATAAAGTATAAGTAATTTGTGTTTTAATATATTATTCACTTTTTAAGAAAATCTTCTATAATTTTTTAAATTTCTAGTCTCTTCTATAAACTTACCGCAGCCAATAGCCACACAAGTAAGAGGACTTTCAGCAAGTATAACAGGAACACCAGTCTCTATAGATATTAAATCTGTAAAGCCAGGAAGTAAAGAAGTACCGCCACTCATAACAATACCTCTCTCAACAATATCAGCAGCTATCTCTGGAGGTGTTTGATTAAGCACATATTTTACAGCCTCCAATATCTCAAGCAATATATCAGATATAGCATCTTTTACTTCAGCACTGTTAATAGTTAAAGTTTTAGGAAGACCAGATACAGAATCTCTTCCTCTTATGTCCATAGTCTTAGATATATCACCCTTATAAGCATGCCCAATATTAATCTTAATCTCTTCAGCAGTTTTTTCACCAATATATAAGTTGTGGGTTCTTTGCATATATTTGATAATAGCATCATCAAGCTCATCGCCGCCCACACGTATAGAAGCACTGCGTACCATACTACCAAGTGAAAGTACAGCAACCTCAGTAGTACCGCCGCCTATCTCTATAATCATATTACCATGAGGTTCATTAATAGGCATGTCCGCTCCAATTGCAGCAGCCCTCGCCTGCTCTATTAAAAATATAGTTCTCGCTCCCGCCTGCTCGCAGCTTTCACGTACAGCACGCCTCTCAACTTCTGTAATGCCTGTAGGAATACCTATTGCAATCCTCGGTTTTACCAAAGTTTTTTTATTGTGAACTTTATTGATAAAATATCTTATCATCTTTTCAACAGTTTCAAAATCTGCAATAACTCCGTCTCTCATAGGTCTTATAGCAGCTATAGAATTTGGTACTTTACCAAGCATTCTTTTAGCCTCATTACCAACAGCTATAACATTCCCCGTGCTTTTCTCTATAGCAACCACAGAAGGCTCTGCTAAAACAATCCCCTCTCCCTTAACATAAACTAAAGTGTTTGCAGTACCTAAATCTATTCCCATATCACTTGAGAACATATTATACAACCAACTAAACATATATACTATAATCTCCTTAATGCGTCCCTAGCGGGTTTATAGTTATTATCTATTTTTAATGCTTCTCTAAACATAGCAATCGCTTCATTAATTCGCTTTGTTTTTCTAAATAATTCCCCTATACTATAATATAAATCAGGATTTTTGTCATCTAATAATAATGCTTTTTTGTAAAAAAATTCGCTTTCTTTATACAAGCCCTGCCTATAATATAAATCCCCAAGCTTAGAATATGATTTCGCTTCCAACTTATAATCATTATTAAACTTGCCGTCTATATAAGAAAGTATTTGTATTGCTTTGGTGTAGTTTTTATTTCCCTCATAAGCAATAGCAAGCTCATAATATAATTCTAAATTCAAAAACTCTTTATTATTCTCTGTATCTCTTTTTATAGCATATTCTAAATTCTCTATCGCCTCTTCGTAGTAACCAATCCTATAACATATCTTAGCAAGCTCTATAACAGTAGATACCCTATTATCGCCATTTTTTATAGCCTCTAAATAAGAATTATAAGCATCTATATAGTAAGAACTTCCAAGTCTCTGAAACCCATAAGCTAATCTCTGATATATTATGTATTTATTTTTTATAAACTTTGAAGTTAATAACATTTGCTTTGCATATTTAGTAATATTTTCACTTGCTGTTGTTATAACATCTCTATCTGTAGTTATTAGAAGAATATTATAATATAAATCAATACCCGCCATTAATATATTTTTATTTAACGGCTTTCGGCTATGAAGGTCTTTAAATATAAAAGAAGCATTATCATAATCTTCTAAAGCTATATAATCATAAATATATCTAATTCTCTTTTTTTCTATATAATTTGAAATAAATAAATAAGACAATATAACCGTTAAAATAATACCTGCCAAAGTTGCAATAATGATTCTTGCATTAATTTTTCTTTCAACATCGTATAAATAAGGCATATTAATTATTATTGATTATTATTTGTAGAACCGTATAAATTAAGTATAGTTTCTTTAGGGTTAGTTTTAGGGTCAGGTGATACTATACAAACACCCTCAAGTATAACGCCATTTTGTATGATAAGTTCAGGAGTACGAATCTCGCCAAGAACTCTGCTTGTAGGCATAAGCATTACTCTATTTTTTGCCTCAATATTCCCTATCACTATTCCTTCTATAACTGCTGAATTAGTTTTAATATTAGATTTTACCTTTCCGCTGTTTCCTACTGTAAGGCTGTCAACTTCAAGATTATCTCCTTCATAACAACCATCTATTCTTAAACTGCCATTAAGTGTAAACTCGCCTCTAAAATATGAACCTTCACCTATTATAGAATTTGATTCTGATATTTCATTTTTTCTAAACATTAAAATACCTCCTCGCTTTTGGTATATACAATCGAATTATCTATATTATTAAATTTAAATTTCGTATCAAGTCCGAATAAAGACTCGCTATGACCTATAAATAAAAATCCATGCTTATTTAATATATCATAAAATCTATTAACAGTCAATTTAACAGACTCATTATCAAAATATATAAGTACATTCCTGCAAAAAACAACATCTATATTTAAATATTTGCTGTTCGGATTAATAAGATTATGATATTCAAAACTAACCATGCTCTTTATTTCATCTTTAACTTTATATTTATTATTAGGAAGCTCATCAAAATATTTAGATAAATACTCAGCACTTATATTAGAAACTTTATCCTTATCATAAATCCCTTTCTTAGCAACCTCCAAAGACTGCATAGAAATATCCGTAGCATATATTTTAACATTTGATGAATATATCTTCGGAGTCTCTAAACATGTCATCGCTATAGAATATGGCTCCTCCCCTGTAGAACAACCAGAACTCCATATATATATATTATCCGAATATCTTTTATTATTTAATATGATAGGCAGAACTTTATTTTTTAATAGCTCAAAATTGCTCTCTGTTCTAAAAAATTTGGTAAGGTTTGTAGTGATATTATCTAAAAATAATTTTAATTCATTTTTATCATTTGAAATAAGATGAAAATAATCTCCTACATTAAGAATATTTCTCTCTTTCATAGAAGACTGTATTCTTGATTCTAATATTACCTGATTGATAAGATTAAACCGAATCCCGCTTTTATTATATATAAACTCCTTGAATAATTCTAAATATTCTTCATTTAAACTGCTACTATTCAAATTAATGATACCGTATTTTATTAAATCATTTCTTGTCTAGAACCATTTTTATACGCTCTAAAACTTTTTTTCTATCCAAAGGCTTAGTAATATAATTTTTAGCACCAGCAAGAAGTGCCTTCTTAACCATATCTTCTTTACCTAAAGCACTAACCATAACAACTTTAGCATTTTTATCAAACTCTATTATTTTTGTAAGAGCTGTAATACCGTCCATTTTTGGCATAGTGATGTCCATAGTAACCAAATCAGGCTTTAGTTCCTTATACATCATAACACCCTCTTCTCCATTTTCTGCTGTGCCTACTACTGTATACTGCTCTGATACTAATATCTGCTGCAATTGTTTTACTACAAAAGCTGAATCATCTACCAATAAGACTCTAAAAGATTTACCAAATTCATTTATTCCATCTGCTGCTTTTTTATTTATATCAGACATATTATATTACTCCTTAAAAACTCTAAAAGATATTATCGTATTAGAACTTATTATAATTTAAATTAAAATTATATCAGTATATATTGTCATACATTTTTACATGTGTCTATTTTATCAAAATAATAATTTTTTGCAAGTAAAGATTTACATTTACATTATTATTTTAATAAAATATTAATAACTTTATTAAAAAATATTATATATATGTATAAAAAATAATACTAAAAATACTAATATACACTTTCTTGTACTTATATATCTAATTTTTTATAAGAAAAATTAGATATATAAACCTTTATACAACGAAAAACATATTAATATTCACAATAAATACATTAAACAATAAAATAACTAAATGATTTTAGCTCTTTATAAAGATAATAATTATCTCGTATTTTTATTAACTTTAAATTAATTTAATTTGCTATTTTTTTACTAATAAAATATAATGCTTAAACTAATATCAATATTAAAAATATATTATAATTAGAGGATTTATATTTATGGACGTTAATGATTTAAGAAAAGGCGATGCTATTATATTAGACGGCGAAACTTACTTAGTAATAGATGCTCACTTTCATAGAGCTCAGCAGAGAAAAGCTAATGTAAGAACTAAATTAAAAAATATGATTAAAGGCAACATGGTTGAAAAAACTTTTGCTTCTACTGAAACCGTTGAAGAGGCTGATATTGCATACAAAAAAGCTCAATACCTATATAACGAAGGAAATGAGTATATATTCATGATACTTGATAACTATGAACAAGTACATGTTAATGAAGATATACTCGGAGATAACAAATACTATCTATTAGATAATAGTGAAGTTGATTTGCAATATATAAACGATGAAGTTACAGCTATAAGGTTTCCTATACATGTGATTTTAGAAGTTACATATACAGAGCCCGGTTTTAAAGGAGATACTACAGGAAGTACTTTAAAGCCTGCTAAATTAGAAACTGGAATAGAAGTTAATGTACCATTATTCATAAATATTGGAGATAAAATTAAAGTAGATACTAGAGATGATAGCTACGTTGAACGCGTAAATAAATAATATGCTATATATAGCTTCTATAATATTAGCTTTATTCTTATTCATAATCATTTTTACTGTAAAAGTAAATATATTAATATATATAGCAGTAGCCTTATTTATAATTCATATAATACTTACAAAGTCTTTATATAAAACTATAAAAAGGCTATTGCATCTTATACCTTACTTTTTAGCTGTATTCATTATTCAAGGATTAAACTCAAGAGGAGAATATTATAAAATATTAGGTTTCTACATAGATAAAGTGGGAGCCAATTTTACAATAATATACTTCATTAGAATATTAAGTTTATTATATTTCTTATCTATATTTTTTATTCTTATAAAGAAAATTAAAATACCAAATGGAATATTTTTTGATGAAATGATAAGAATTAATATATTTATGAATATAGTAAAAAAATCATTTTTTTTGGAGTTTAAAAAAATAAGAGATAAAAATAAAACTTTTAAAGAAAAAATAAATTTAATTAAAAAACTATTAGAAAATGTTTATAGAGATTCTTTTAAGAGATATCCATACGACAACTTTATTGATAATTATAGGAAATATCAAAATATAAAAACTCATTGACCTCCAAATAAAAATTGAGCACAATTACTGCATAAATGATTTTTAAGTAAAACAGCTACAACAATAGTATCTTCTCTGTTTTCAGTCATAAATATGCCGTTATTATTTTTGTAATATTTATATTTTAACATCTTATTTTTGCCGTCTTTCAATTCCACATTAATAGAAATATAGTTCTCTTTAAAATTATTGTTTACCATATTCTTATATTTAGGCTTTATTCTAATATGCAAACTCGATATAGAATGCACATTAATAGTTATGGTATTATCATTGATGTTAAAATAGGCTTCAAATATATGATAATAATCTGTATCGCCTTCAATACATTTTGGAGGAACTATTGCATATATCATATAAAAACTCCTTATATATTAATAATAATAAAAATTTATATTCTGTCAATTTTTACATTTTTGTGAATATAATTATTATTTTTATGTAATTTTATTATTATTTCATAAGCAAACAATATCTAAAATCAACATAAAATATTTATTTAACTTACAAGAAGCCAAATTACATCTAATTAAAAAAACAATATAATATACATGCATAAAACTTATACTATTTTATATGTTTTAATAATTATTAAAACAATTTATAGTTCATCTTTTACATAAATTTATACAAAAACCATTAAAAGTTTGAAAACAAATTATTTATAATATATACTAAAATAATAATTAAGATAATCATTTTTAAAAAGAGAATAAAATGCCAAATAATAACAATCAACATCAAAAGCCATTAATGGAAGAACTTTACAAAGAAGAATTAGAAATATTAAAAAGCAGAGATAAAAACCTAAAGCCAAAAAATTGGAAACTATCCCCTCAAGCTGTGAGAGATTTTATACTTGGCAAAGAGTTTGAAGACGGAACGATTATTAAAAAGAAGTTTTACGGAGACGATGCTTTAGTTGAAAGGGCAATAATAACTTTAGCAGGCAACAGAGGCTTAATGCTTGTAGGAGAACCGGGAACTGCAAAAACAATGCTAAGCGAACTATTATCTGCAGCTATAAGCGGAAACAGCACTATCACAATACAAGGAACTGCAGGAACTAATGAAGATAATATAAAATATTCTTGGAACTATGCTTTGCTATTTGCCAAAGGTCCTGTTGATGAAGCATTAATCCCTTCACCTATTTATACAGGTATGAGCAATGGATTTATAACAAGATTTGAAGAGATTACAAGATGCCCTATTGAAATACAAGACTCTTTAATAAGTATATTAAGTGATAAGATAATGAATATACCAGAACAAAATAGAGTATTATTTGCAAATGCTGGTTTTAATGTAATAGCTACGGCAAATACAAGAGATAAGGGTATTAATGAAATGAGCAGTGCTTTGAAGAGAAGATTTAATTTTGAAACTGTTGAACCTATAAAAGATATAAAATTAGAATCTGAAATAATAACTAATCAATGCGAAAGTTTATTTGAGCTTGCTAATATTGATATAAATATAGATTATGATGTGGTTAATGTACTTGCCACTACTTTTAATGAACTTAGAAACGGAATAAGCGAGGATAATACCAAACTTCAGGAGCTTAATTCTATAATGAGTACAGCTGAGGCGGTATCAGTTTATTATCAGTCGGCACTTCATTCATACTATTATGCCGATGGAAATATTAATATGTCTACAGTAGTAGAAAATCTTATTGGAAGCGTTGCAAAAGAAAACAGAGATGATATATCAAAACTTAGGCACTATTTTAATAATGCTGTAAAAATAAAAGCACAAAAATTCGGCCGCAGATGGCAGGAATATTATGAGAGCAGGAATATTATTAAATAATTGAGTTTATATATAAAACTATATTCTAAGCTTTTATTTTAGGCTAAAAAATGCAGCCTTTTTGGTTCTTTGTGGCACGCCGCAAGGGCACTTCCTTCGGTCGCAAAAGAACTGGGGTGCGGGGCAAAGCCCTGCAAACAAAAAACTCAAAAATATTTTCACAAACTACTAAATATTTACTATATGCACAAAAAATAATATTTAATTTAAACAATAAACATACTTTTTCCGAGTATTAATACAGTAAAATTAATTTTTATTATGATGAGTAAATATGGCTATAATAGAGTTTAAACTACCAACAAAAATAAAATTCGGCGTTGATTCTATAGAATCTCTTCAGGAAACCATCAAACAATATGGCGGAAGAGTTGTTATAGTAACAGATGGAAATTCTTTTAATCAAATAGGCGTAATAGATAAAATCGTTAGTAAATTAGAAGATAGTCTAATGAATGTTATGGTTTACTCTAAGGTTAATTCAAACTCAAACAGTGATGAATCGGATATTATAGCCAATTTAATAAGATACAGCAAAGCTGAATGCATAGTTGCTATAGGAGGCTTTAAAGTACAAAATATAGCTAAAGGAGCTTCTGTTGTAGTTACTAATAGCGGTGAAGCTTCAGATTATGTATCAGGGCAGACTGTATATCATAAACCATTTCCATTAATATCTGTGCCTACAATACTCGGGTCTCTATCAGAGATTACTACAGGAATGTATTTAGTAGATAAATATGACGGAATATGCAAAGAATCAACAGATAAAAATATATATGTTAGTGATTGTATAATAGACCCTGCATTATATACAACAGTGCCTGTAAAATATTCTATAAGCAGTGCTTTAAGTGTATTTGCCATGGCTTTTGATTTGTATATGAGTACTACTATAAATGAAATTAATGCTCCTATTATTAAAAATGCTATGAAGGTTAGTATAAAAGGACTAAGTAAGCTTATATTAGACAGCTCAAATGTAGACAATATATCAAATATAGCTATGGCTAATATGATGTGTGCTATGGCTGCCTCTAATGCCAATCTTGGTGCTTCAAGGGCTTTATCTATTGCTATTAATAATATGTATAATGTTAATAAATCTATTATTGCTTCAATGCTTCTTCCGCATATTATGGAATATTATATACCTGTTGTACCTGATAAATATACTATACTTGCAGACTTCATTAATGGAGTTGACCCAGAAATGACTCCTTTTGAAATAGCAAGCCAAAGCGGTGAATATATTAAAAAGCTTCTTCATGACCTAAACTTGCCTCGAAGACTTAATGAAATAAATATAGACAGAAGTAAATTTAATGATGTTGCAGGTATAGCTCTAACTTATAGCGGTATGGACAAGTTGCCAAAACCTATGGCTCATGATGCTATTACAACAATATTAGACCAAGCTTATTAAAAATCAAATAATAAAAATTTTAATCATCACTCTTAGGTGAATATTTATGCGGGTGTTTGTGAAGATAGTCTATTAATTTTTTATTAGGCTTATAATTACTTACAGAAGGAAGCTCTTTATATTCTAAAAGTGTAGTATTATATTTCTCTGCATATTTATTGTATGCAAGACATAATAAATATTCCAAATCAATAGTATCAAGCAAATTATAATGTATGAGAGAATCTATTGCTGTTTCATCTTTAGTGTCTAAGTAATAATTCCAAAGCAAAACGGCGGTATAGCCATTAACACCAAGCATATCGTCTCCCCTATCAATGCCGACATCTTTCTCTATTTTTTTTAATCCGCCGGTATATCCCAAATCCTTTAACACAAAACGTAAATCTATCTGAGCGCATTTTATTTTTGTATTAAAATACCTCTCCAAAAATGGTATATCAAAACAAGAACCATTAAAAGTAACAACAATGGAATAATTTTTTATGTAATCTAAAAAATCTCTTTCATTTTTGCCATGAACAAATACCTGCATATCCTTGCCGTCATAACATCCTATCACTGTAACATAAGACTTTGCAGGCTTCATACCTGTAGTTTCTATATCCAAAAAAACAACCCTATCCATAAACATAGGATAAAGTCTATATAATATTTGATTTGGAAACTTCTTTAAAAAATAATCATAATTTTTTGAGTTTAAATTATATATAGATTTTGGAAGCTCATCTTTTAAAGCTTCTCTTATAGAATTAGGCATAGCATAATAATTAATATTTTTTATTACACTTTGCCAATCTGTTAAACCTTCTTCCCAGAGTAAAGCTTCTTTTTTAGGACCAATACCGCTTATATGCTGATAAGTATTAGTAATTAAATCTATTATATTATTTTCTTTTCCATTTAACGCCATTTGGTGTATCCATTATCTCTATTCCCATACTGTTAAGCTCATCTCTTATCTCATCTGCTCTTTTATAATTCTTCTCTTTTTTAGCTAAAGTACGTTCTTCTATGAGTTTATTAATTTTCTCTTCATCTTCGCTTTCTATTTCTTTTTCACCATTCATATTAAAACAATTTATTATATTATTTACTCTATCTATAAACTTCATTATAGCATCTCTTGAACTAACATTAATAGAATCAAAAGAAATATTTATGCTCTTTATAAAACTAAAAAATACTCCCAAAGCCTCAGAAACATTTAAATCATCATAAATAGATTCAAAGAAATTTTTATTAGCCTCTTCAAGTTCTTTCATTACAGCACTATCATCAGCATCAGTTTTATTAATGTCTTTGAGTCTAAATATAAGGTCATTAACTCTGTCTATTGCACTTTGAGATTGATTAATGCCTTCTATAGTAAAGTTTAATTGTTTTCTGTAATGAGAGTTCATAAGCGAATATCTTATAGCCTCAGCAGATAAACCTTTATTAAGCAAATCTCTAAGAGTATAGAAATTTCCTTTAGATTTTGACATCTTCTCACCATCAACAATTAAATGCTCGCAGTGAAGCCAATAGTTAACAAACTTCTCATTAAAAGCAGCCTCATTCTGTGCTATTTCATTTTCATGATGAGGAAATTTATTATCAACTCCTCCCGTATGTATATCAAAATGCTTGCCCAAATATTTACAGCTCATAGCAGAACATTCTATATGCCAGCCGGGTCTGCCTTTTCCAAAAGGAGAATCCCAATAAACATCGCCGTCTTCTTCTGTATATGCTTTCCAAAGTACAAAGTCGCTTGCATTTTCTTTATCATATTCATCGCTTGAAACTCTTCCTGAAGCTCCCTCTTTTAATTCCTGCTTATCAAGGTTAGCTAATTCACCATACTCTGGAAATGTGCTTATTTTAAAATATATAGAACCATCTGCCTCATAAGTATGACCATTTTTTTCTAAAAGTTGTATGATATCTATCATCTCTTTTATATGCTCTGTAGCAGAAGGGTTTACTGTTGCAGGTTTTATCCTCAAAGTTTTTATATCTTCAAAAAAAGCCTCTTTATATTTTTTTGTATATTCATTTAATGATATATGATTTTCTTTTGAGTTTCTTATGGTTTTATCATCAACATCTGTTAAGTTCATTACTAACTTTACATTATATCCATAATCTTCTAAAACTCTTCTTACTAAATCACTAAATATATAAGCTCTAAAATTACCAATATGAGCATAATTATAAACAGTAGGTCCGCAAGAATACATTCCCACTTCTTTATCATTCATAGGTTTAAACTCTTCTTTTTGCCTCGTTAATGAATTATAAAATTTAATCATAAAAAATTATTTCCTTAAAGAAAAATACATTTCACAAAAATATTTCTAACATTTTACTTAAAAGACTCTATTTGTCAAGGTTTTTATAGGGTATTTTTACAAACTTATATAATTTCAATAATTGAAACAATACTGTCAAATTAAGAAAAAATCCAATTTTTGCTCTTGACTTTTTTTATAGCCTATTATAAAATAGAATAATCAAAACAAATAAAAATATAGGGGCCAGTAGCTCAGTCGGTTAGAGCAGATGACTCATAATCATCGGGTCCGGGGTTCAAGTCCCTGCTGGCCCACTTATTTCCCCTTAAAAATCACTAAATCTCACATATTAGCAAAGAAAAATGGTAAAACAAAACATATAATTAAAAACCATACTAAATAAACATAAATAAATATCATATTCTTAGTATTGTCTATACATATATCTTTCATCACAATACACTCTTCAAATGAAATCTTAAATGTTTTTACAACGTTAATCGCAATGTAAATAAGATGCGCTAAAAATAATATACAATTTATTAAAAGTATAAACTTACTCATAGAAAAACCATAAGCTATTATCCTATACAAAACACTGCTAAATACAATCAAATCCAATAACGATATAGAAATTACTGATAAACAATATATTATCTTAGTTAATATAGTAGCCTTTTTATCTAATCTTGTAAAAAAAAGATTTATCATCATAAGAGAAAGTGCTATATTATAAACTACAAAACTAACTGTATTTGTATAAGGTCTAAGCTCTGCAGATAATAATAAAATAAAAAATATAAATATAATTATCAAGCTAAATATCATAATCATTCTTGATAAATATATTGATATAATAGACTTAGTTTTTTTGTATAAGAAATAAGATACAAATAAAGATAGGCTATACAAAAATATTATTAAAGAAATGGCAATTTTTGCAAATATAAATCCAGCCTCATCATAAGAATAAATTAATGAAGCTAAAGAAGCACCCACTATAAAAATAGAAAAATACGCTATTGAAATTAAAACGCTGCTTGCAGTATTAATGATAAAAAGCCAAGAGAGAGTTTCACCAACCATAGTAAAAAACTCAGCTATATTTTGTGTATCTTTCAAATTAAAATTAATATAAGAAATAATCATTATAATAAAAAATATAAAAGGCACAAATACTAAATTATTTATAATGATATAAAAATCTTCAGAATCATACGGCGGCATTGCAACATAATTAAAAATGAAATGAAAAGAAAATAGCAAAAGGCTTATTAGCAAAAATGATAAAAAGCTCATCAGTATTATTTTAATTCTTAATACATCTGTATGAAATAATATACTAAAGCAAAATAAATAAAAAAATAAAAATGGATAGCCTTTTATAATAAATAAAAGTAAAGTTTCTGATTCTATTATATCAATACTAAAAAGATATATGTATAACGGCACATTTGAAAATAGTATTGCAAATATACTAAGTAATATTTTTAAGTTTTTATTTAGAGTGATGTCAGTATTTATTATATTTAAAATTTTTTTATACATTGTTTCCATAGACAAATATATTATATTATAAACAAAAAAATTCAATTGATAATATTTTTAGTATATTAATAAAAATTTTTAAGTTTATCAATCTTGAGTTTTTCAATAAAATAAAAATTGAAAAAATTCAATCACTTTACTATATTTAAAAAAACTCTATATTATGATATATTATTTATAACTTAAAACAAAAAACAATTTAAGGAATAATGCTATGATTGGTAGTTTGTCTATAAAAAAAATAAAATCAGAAAGTTTAATTCTTATATCTTTAATAGCTGTAAGTATAATATCTCCTATTGCTGTACACTTTGTAGGACTTAAAGGCACAGAATTTCTTCCTATATTTTTTGCTTTATCTATAGGCACTTTTATTTTAAACCCAATTTACTTAATAGCTCTTTCAATATTCTCACCAATTTTAAACTATTTAATATTTCAAATGCCGAATATACCTGTTTTGTATTTTTTAATGTTTGAAGGAATAGTTTATTCTTTGCTAATATCAGCTATTAAACATTTTTTTAAAAATAGTAATTATGTTATTGTGTTATCTATTCTATCTTTTATTGCATCAAGATTTTCATCTATTTTGCTTTTAAATATTTTTAATTATGATATGTGGTTTAATTCTTTAATTAATAGCTATAAAGGAATAATTCTAAACTCTATCTATATAGCTTTAACATATATTATAATAAATAAAAAAAGGTAATAAATATTTTTAAACCATACAAAACTTTTTATTTAAATGATATAAAATGCTCAGCACTTGGAGATTTAGATTTAGAGCTTGGAGATGAACTTAGAGCATTTAAAAAAGGCAATATAAATAATACTCCTCTAATATTTGAAAGTTTTTTTAATTGCTATAAATATTTAAATATAAATTTTGATTTGCTTTTATATGTGCCGTCAAATAAAAATAATAATGTTATGAATTTTTTTGCTGACACCATATCAAAAACACTCAATATAAAAAAATCTGATGATATTCTATTAAATAAAAACATAAAAGAGCAAAAATTTTTAGAAACATTAAAAGAAAGAGAAGATAATATAAAAGATGCATTCACCATCAAAAATATAGAAAATCTTCAAAACAAAAGACTTCTTATTATAGATGATGTTTATGCATCAGGAGCTACATTAAAAGAGCTTATAAAATTATTAAAAGAATATAATTTAAATAGCAGTATAGAAATAATAGTATTTTGTTATAGAAACCATTATTTATAATTTAATTCATGAGCATAAGCCATTTTAAACATAGAAGCTTCATCAAACTGCTTAGCTATAAACTGTATACCTATAGGCATATTATTTTTATCATAACCGCAAGGCACACTCATAGCAGGAAGACCAACTAAGTTAATGTTTGAAGCATAACTATCTGCTAAGAAACCTAAAGCACTGTCTGTTTGGTCTCTTGTACCTAAAAGACCTGCAGTTATAGGTGAAGTAGGAGATATTATGATATCAACATTTTTGAATGCATTGTCGAAGTCCATTTGCATTAACTTTCTCACCTTTAGGGCATGCTGATAATGGCTGTAGAAGAATTTTTTACCAGTCATTAAAGTACCAAATAATATTCTTGCTCTAGTTTCAAAAGCAAGCCCCGCACTTCTTGAAGCATAATAATATTCATCTAAATTAAAATCGCCTTTAGGGTGATAACCATATCTTATACCGTCATATCTACCCATATTAGAAGCAACCTCAACCGCCATAACCGCAGTATAAACCCTTGAACCATATTTAGCATTAGGCAAAGATATATCTACTATCTCAGCACCCTGAGCTTTAAGATTATCTATAGCCTTCATTACATTCTCTCTCACTTCATTATTTAACAAATCAGTTTCATAATACTCTTTAGCAAGGCCAATTCTCATGCCCTTAACATTTCCGTCTAATAAAGAATTATAATCAGGTACAGGTATGTTTAAAGTAGTAGATTCTTTAGGGTCAAAACCAGCAATAATCTTAGTCATTAAAGCAGCATCTTTAACATCTTTAGCAAGAGGACCAACT
Source organism: Brachyspira pilosicoli (assembly GCF_036997485.1). Classification (NCBI taxonomy): domain Bacteria; kingdom Pseudomonadati; phylum Spirochaetota; class Spirochaetia; order Brachyspirales; family Brachyspiraceae; genus Brachyspira; species Brachyspira pilosicoli. The sequence goes on from NZ_JAWLPU010000001.1 coordinate 698,713, forward strand.
TGGTCTAAACTGCTCGCCATAGCCACACATCCAAGTCTTGGAACTCTTCCATAAGTAGGCTTAACCCCAACTATACCGCAGAAAGAAGCAGGCTGTCTGATAGAACCGCCTGTATCGCTTCCTAAAGCACCAAAAGCAAAATTAGCAGCAACCGCAGCAGCAGAACCGCCTGAAGAACCGCCTGGAACATGCTTTCTATTAACAGGGTTTCTTGTAATTCCATAATTAGAAGTTTCTGTAGTACCGCCCATGGCAAACTCGTCCATGTTAGTTCTTCCTATTATAATAGCACCATTGTCTATTAATCTCTGAACTGTAGGAGCTGTGTATGGAGCTTTGTAGCCTTCAAGCATCTTTGAAGAAGCTGTCATTAAATGGTCTTTATAACATAAATTATCTTTAATAGCTAAAGGAACTCCAAGAAGAGGTAAGTCTTCACCTTTATTAATTCTCTCTTGTGCTTTTTTTGCTTGTTCTATTGCTTCATCTTTAAAAATTTCTAAATAAGCATATATTTTATCTTCTCTTTTATCATCTTCTTCTATTTTCTTTATAATAGATTCTGTTAAACTAACAGCATCTATTTCTTTATTTTTTAATTTCTCTCTTATTTGAATTATACTCAATTCATTTAAATCCATTGTAGGAAACCTCTTAAATAAATAATAAATTTTGAGTTTCATTATATCATATATATATTTTTTTGCAAAAACTATACACAATAAAATATTTGAATTGTTATTTAAGTGTTTAATAACCCTTAAATAATTTTCTAATCAATGTATTTAACAATTTTTTTATTTTTTATAAATATTTAGTAGCAATTATATTCTATACTCATTTTAGAGAAATATGTGAAAGGCTTAATTTTTAAACAAAACATATTTAAAGGATTAATAAAAATATAATATAAAATAGGGTATAATATTTTATTTATACCCTATTTCATAATTATTACTTATTTAATTCTAAATATTCTTGATAAGAATCACTTTTTTCATTAATTTTAGCAATACCAAATCCTGTAAATCCCCAAATTATAGCAAATATAACACCTGTGTAACACAATACAGCCCAAGGAGCATACTGAGCGGTAGCAACACCTAATGTAGAAGACATATACACACCAGCCAAAGACCAAGGAACTAATGGCTCTACAACTGTAATACTGTCTTCCAAAGAGCGGGAAAGATTTTTGCTTTCCAAACCTCTTTTAATATATTCACCTCTGAATAAACTTCCTATCATTAAGAAAGTAACAGATGCTTCACCTATAACAGTAATTACTAATACTCCAAGCAAAATAGTTAAAGTAATTAATTTACCAGTGCTGTCAATATGTTTCATAATAGATGAAATTACAACTTCCAAACTTCCAGATATTGTAAGAGCACCTATAAAAGAGAAAGCACAAAAAGCCATTAAAGCACTATTCATCATAGATGACATACCACCTCTTTGTAAAAGATTAGGTACTTCTTTTACCAAAGAATTTATATCTACTTCAGGATTTACAAACATATCCATTTTAAACCCATTAACCATACTATTAGCACAAGCTGAAATAGAAAAACCTTGTATAAAAATAGCTATAAGAACAGCAACTAAAGATGATATCATCATAACAGGAATAGTTGGTTTTTTTAGAAGTGAGCCGGCAATTACTATAACTGGAGGAATAAGTAAAATTAAACCAACAGGCATAGTTAAATTAAATAATTGAGATAAAGAACTTATAATAACATTTATTTGTTCTATTTGACCAGAACTAGAAAAATGAAAACCTGCTACTAAATATACTATACAACTTACTATAAAACCAGGAACTGTAGTATACAACATGTGACCTATATGCTGATATAAATTTGTATTTGTGGCTATAGCTGACATATTAGTACTATCAGAAAGAGGAGACATTTTGTCGCCAAAATATGCTCCGGCAACTATTGCTCCAGCCACAGCAGGTAATGGAGCTCCCATTCCAGCTGCTACACTAATCAATGCAGCACCAACAGTTCCTGCAGAACCCCAAGAAGTTCCTGTACTTACAGATAATATTACTGTAACTAAAAATGAAGTTATAATAATAAACTTAGGGTTAATAATTTTAAGACCTATATAAACCAAATATGGTATTGTACCGCTTATTACCCAAGCTCCTATCATCAAGCCAACAGATATTAAAATCATAATAGCAGGAAAAGCTCTTGCTAATTTAGCAATAATTTCTTCTTCTATATCTTTCCATGTATATCCTAATTTGAGAGATATACAAATTGTAAAAGCAGCACATAAAATTAATAATATTTTAATATCTATATGCAATACTAAAAGACCTACTATTAAAACTATAAACATAAAAATTAAAGGCAGTAAAGCCAAAAAAAGCGTAGGCTTTTTTCTTTGTTTTGTAGTATCCATAATTAAATCATCTCCTAAATTATATGAAATTATATTTTATTTAAAGCTTGCTTCAAATCATTTATTAAAATTTCAGCACCTTCCAAACCGCAATGAAGCCTTACTATGTTTCTGCTTAGTTCATGGAATTTTAATTCTTCTTCTGACCAATTATATGTAAATGCTATAGCTAAACTTTCAAAACCTCCCCAAGAGCATCCCTTCTCAAATACTTTTAGGTTATCTACAAAAGTTTCAACATTTTTAACATCTCCATCTATTTCAATACTTAGTAAACCGCACTCACCTTTTTGCTGTTTTCTTGCCAATTCATATTGAGGATGAGACGGCAAGCCAGTATAAAATACTTTTTTTACTTTTGGATGTCCCTCTAAAAATTTTGCAACTTCCATTGCTGTTTCATAGTGTCTTTGCATTCTCAAATCTAATGTTCTTAACCCCCTAATAGCCAACCATGCTTCCATAGGACCCATAACACTGCCAAACCAATCTCTTTGAACCATAAGTCTTTTCATTAACTCATCATCTTTAGAAACTAAAACTCCTCCTATCAAATCACTATGACCTCCTATATATTTAGTCATAGTATGCATAACTATATCTATACCCATATCTAATGGTTTTTGGAAAATAGGTGTTGAATAGGTATTATCTATATATGTCTTTATATTATGTTTTTTTGCTATTTCAGATACTTTCACTAAATCTACAACATTACAAACTAATGTTGATGGACTTTCTAAAATAATCATATCTGTATTTTCTTTTATTGCATCTTCAAATTCTTTTGGGTCTTTTCCAACCACATAAGTTACTTCTATATTCATTTTATCTTTTAAAAAGTCATTTAAAAGATGCTGAACAGGACCATAACTTTCTCTTATACATATTATATGGCTTCCTGTTTTACATACGGCAAATATAGCTGCTGAACAAGCCGCCATACCGGCAGAAAAAACAACTGCTCTGCTGCCATGCTCTAATGCCGCTATTTTCTTCTCCAAAATATTAACTGTTGGATTAGAAGCTCTTCCATAATAAAATTGATCTTTAAATATATCTACATCAAAATATTCTTTAACTGTATTAAAAACATGTAAAGAATTCATAAAAACAGGCGGAACAACTGCTTTCATATATTGTTCTGGATTTTCTCCAAGATGTGTCATAGTAAAAAGATCTTCATTTTTTGAGTCCATTGATTCCATAACAAACCTCATCAAAATTTTATTTATATTCTGTTAGTATATAAATAAATTAATCAAAATCAATAATAAAACATATTTTTGTTTATTTTTTTAAAAAATAAAACAAAAAATATATTTTCTCAAAATAAGAAACAAAACATATTTTTTTATCAATATAAATATCTTAATATAGTAAAAATTTATTAAACATTTTTAAATTATACCGAGAAAATAAGGTAGTATAATATAAAAATAGGGGGAAGAATGTATAAATACACTATAGAAGGCTCTAAAAATATTAATGGAACAGTAAAAATTTCTGGTTCTAAAAACGCCTCACTTCCTCTTTTGGTAGCTTCTATACTCACTGACGAACCTATAACACTTCATAATGTACCAGATTTGGTTGATGTACAAGTATTAATAAATATATTAGAGCCGTTGGGAAAGAAAGTTGATTTTAAAAATAACACTACTGTAATAATATCTCAAAACGGCAAAAGCGATGAAGCTCCTTATAAGCTCGTAAAAAAAATGAGAGGCTCTATTATAGTGCTTGGACCATTACTTGCAAAACGCAAACATTGTAAGGTTTCCTACCCCGGCGGCTGTGCTTTTGGTCCAAGGCCAATAGATTTGCATCTGAAAGGAATGGAAGCATTAGGTGCTAAGATTGATATCACCGCCGGTTATATAGATGCCACTGTAAAAGATAATTTAGTAGGTGCTGATATAAACTTGTCTGGTAAAAATGGACCTACTGTTTTGGGTACAGATAATGTTATGATGGCTGCTACTTTAGCCAAAGGTACAACAATCATAAGAAATGCCGCAAGAGAGCCTGAATGCACTAACTTAGCAGAGTTATTAAAAGCTATGGGGGCAAAAATAGAAGGTATAGGAACTTCTACTCTCACAATAGAAGGCGTTGATTATTTGAAAGGTGTAGAGTTTGAAGTAATACCAGACAGAATAGAAACAGGTACTTTTTTAGCAATGGCTGCTGCAGGAAGAGGAAAATTAAAATTAGAAAATACTAATCCAGAACATTTAACTTATGTATTAGATTTGCTCTCTTCTATAGGCTGCGATATAAAAACAACAAAATCAACTATAGAAATAGATGCTTCAAATAAAGAATTAAAGCCTTTTGAAATAGAAACTCTTCCATACCCAGGCTTTCCAACAGATTTGCAGGCAATATTCACAACTTTAGCCTGCACAATAAAAGGCTCAAGCAAGATAAAAGAAACTATTTACCCAGACAGATTCAGCAATGTACCAGAATTAATTCGTATGGGTGCTGATATAGAATTATATGAGCCAAGCATTGTTGTAAATGGAGGAAATAAACTTTCTGGTGCCGATGTACAGGCTAGCGATTTGCGTGCAGGTGCTGCATTAGTTATTGCAGGTGCCGTAGCAGAGGGCATTACAGACCTTCACAGAATATACCATATAGAAAGAGGCTATGAAGACTTTGTAAGCAAATTAAACAAAATTAATATAAAAACAACAAAAGAAAATGATGATATATTATAAATAAAGGGGGATATATATAAATGGTTAGAGGAGTTTATACAGGCGCAAGCGGAATGATAGCAGAACAATACAGACTTGATGTTGTAGCTAATAATTTGGCTAATGTTGATAAACCTGGTTTTAAAAGAGATACTGCTACTTTCAAAGCTTTTCCAGAGATGATGGCAGCAAGAACTGAAGATGATGGAGTTGTAATATTTCCTCTTGGTTCTACAGATATAAGACCTTATGTTGGAAGACTTGGTACTGGTGTGGAAGTAAATGAAGTTTTTACAGAATGGGAGCAAGGCTCTTTAAGAGAGACTGGAAATCAGCTTGATATAGCTTTGGGCGATAAGGGGTTCTTTGCAGTTGAAACACCTCATGGCGAGAGATACACAAGAAACGGAAGCTTTTTAATTGACAAAGATAATTATCTCGTTACAAAACATGGATATAAAGTAATGGGTGAAAATGGTTATATACAAATAAAAACTAACAACTTCAATATAGACGAAGAAGGAAGAATCAGCATTAATAGAAGATATCAAGACAATGAAGACTTTGTTCAGTTTAATGATAATGAATGGGAAGATGAAGAAATACTTGATACTTTAAAAATAGTTCGCTTTGAAAATGAAAGATATCTTAAAAAAGAAGGAGAATCATTCTGGGTAGATACTGACATCAGCGGTCCTGCCTATATAGCTCAAAAAGGCGTAGACAGACCTAAAGTATTATCAAGATTCTTAGAAATGAGCAACGTTAACCCTATAAATGAAATGGTTAGAATGATAGAAGTTCAGCGTGCCTACGAATTAAACTCAAAAACTATATCAACTCATGATACATTAATAGGAAGAGTAGTTAATGAGGTTGGAAGAGTGTAAATTAATATTTTGATAAAAATTGTACGATAATGTATAATAGTATCTAAAATTATATAATATAAAAGGAATGGATTATTCTATGGCTGTGGATAAATATCAACAAAAAATTATATTCTCCCTAAAAATGCAGCTTATTTTTACATATATAATAATAAATTTGCCAATATGGTACCTTATACTATACTTTTTTGTATACAGTCATAAGATTCCTTTCTTCGGTATAAAAATAATAGCAACCGTATTTTCTGTAGTATCAATATTAAAATACTTCGATATATGGAAAAATGGATTAAATATACAAATAGCCAGAAAAACTATAAGGTTATTTACAGCAACTTCTATAATTAGCTCATTATTAGAAATAGTACTGTATAATATTTTCAATAAAGATGTTTTTATATATACATCTATTATAGCTATGATAGCATGTCTATTAATAAATGGAGGGGCAGTTTCTTTAACTTTACTTTCATTCAAAATAGCTACACTAAAATTAGATTTAGAAACTAATATTAATACATTCTATATCCCTATTACAACTAAAATTCTATATACTATCTATTTCTTCTTCTTCTCTGTTGTATTAGTATTCTTAATCTATTCAATCAACGTAAATGAAAACCTATATATCAATAACTATATTAATTCAACATTAAATGAAATAATAAAAATAGATGATAATATATATTCATTAAACAATAGTATAAAAAATGATTTAAATATCTATAATAGAGTTATTAATAATATTTACTCAAATAGATATACTCAAAATAGAAATATTTTAAAAACAGAAATAGAAAATAGATTATCTTATATAGATAGAATATCAAAAAACAATTATAAATCAATTTATATAAATATAGACAGAGAATTTTTAGATTCAAACCTACCATATTCAATAAGTATAACTAAAAGCACATCCTCTAATAGTAATACTTATACAGTAAGAACAGCGGATAGTTTAACTACACACCCTATATTAGAAAATAATGCTACAAGAAGAGATTTTTATAAATTAATAATAGTTAATGATAGAAATAATATTAATATATCTTCACATTATCCAATCACTTTAAATGATATTCAAGCTGGATATATAATATCAGATATAGATATCAATAACTATTACTCAAATATGATAACCAATACTTATCTCTCAGATTTATCATATATATATTATGATTTTAATACAAAAGAAATACTATTAAGTTCGGACTTAGGAAACAAATTAGAAAATGCTAATTTAATATTAAGAAGAAAATCTGCCGACTTAATGAAATATATTAATAATTTTGAAAATCAATTAAACAATAAATATTTCTATGTTCCCCCAATACTTAATATAGATGGAAGCAGGAATATGGTTATTATGTACTATATGAAAGATTTAGACATTATAGCTGTATATTATAAAGATCTTACAAGTATAATAAAGAGTTCTGCTATAGAAAGAGATATATCAATAATATTATCTATAGTTATAGTAATATTCTTAGTAGTTTCAGGTACTTATTTATATATTATAAGACAATTATTTAAGCCTATAGATTCAGCTACAGAATCTGCTAAAGGTCTTATAGGCGGTAAAGGTGATTTAAGAAAGAGAATATACTCTAAAAATAATGATGAAATTGGGGTATTAGTATATAATTTTAATTTATTTCTTAATGGGTTAGATAACATCATAGGAAATTTAAAAGCGGAAAGTAACAATGTATTTAATGAAATAAAGTTAATAGATAAAGCAATAGAGTCTAATGCTCAGATGGTAAATGATCAAAGTGCAAGTATTACACAAAATATAGCAAGTGTAAATAATATTATTAATTCTATCAAAAACGTTACAAACTCTTCAGAGCAGCAGAAACATGCATTCTCATCAGCTTCCATTGCTGTAGAAGAATTATTACAAACAATTTATAAAATAAGCGATAACATGGAAAAACAAGCCTCTGCTGTAGAGCAAACATCTTCTTCTATAGAAGAGATGATTTCCAACATTACAAGTGTGGCAAAAAGTATTACAAAAGCACACTCATTCTCCAAAAAATTGCTTATAGATGCTCATGACGGCGGCGACATGGTAGATGAAGTGATAGAAGCTGTTAGAGGTATTGAGGAGAGCTCTGACCAAATTAAAGAAATAGTTAACGTTATTCAAGGCATTGCTGAGCAAACAAACCTTTTGGCTATGAATGCAGCTATAGAAGCAGCACATGCCGGCGAACAAGGTAGAGGTTTCTCTGTGGTTGCTGATGAAATTAGATTGCTCGCAGAACACACAGCAGATAACACCAAAACCATTACAAACATTATCAAAACTATTACTAAAAGAATAGATGAAACAGTAGAGCTTGCAAATAACAGCGGAAAATCACTTGAAAATATACTTGATATGTCTGAAAATACTTCAAGGGTTGTTGCTGAAATTAATACTGCAAACAGTGAACTTGAAATAGGCGGAAGAGATATACTTGAAACTATTAAGCACTTAAATAATATTACTATGGGTGTTAAAGAAAATGTACGTGAGCAGATTAATAGCGGTGACGTGGTAGACAGCCAAATTACTTTGTTAGACCAAATTAATAAGGAAGTTGCTGAGATTATTCAAGCTAATAGTGTTGGAGCTGCTGAAGTTGTAAGCACTATGGCTTTCTTAAATGAATTATCCGTAAAAACTGCTAAAAGTAATCATGAATTCTTTATGGTTACAAGTAAATTAAGTGAAAGTTTTAATAAATTCCAATCTCTTATGTCTGGATTTATTACAAATGTTGATAATGTTGAAACTGAAAAACCTGATGATATCATACTTAATTTAGATACTGAAGAATTTAATACTAATGATATAGACATTAGCAAAATGAGTGAAACAGAAAATAAAATAGATATAGAAATAAAAGAATTAGAAGAAGAATTATCAAATAGTAAACATGATGCTTTTACTAAAGATGATAAAGTTCTTGAAACATTGAAAGAAGATTTTAAAAACCCTGATATGTTTTATTAATATACAAAAATATTATATTATTATATTAATTTTACTTTTTATCTAAAAATTAATTATATTTATTAATAATATATGTTTCACAATAACAATCATTATATGTATTGACAATAATAAATTAACATATATACTAAAATTTAGATATGCTTAGGAGATGAGATGTCTTTATGCAACAACATAGCAGAAATAGATTTAAAAGCATTAGAAAATAATATAAGAATAATTCGTTCTATGACAGGAAATATTAAATTACTCACAATAGTAAAAGCTAATGCTTATGGCCATGGGATTGTAGAAATATCTAAAGAGTTAGAAAAATTGAATGTGGATGCACTTGGAGTTGCTACTGTAGAAGAAGGTATAAAGATAAGAGAAAGTGGAATCAAAATACCAATAGTTATTTTATTTCAGCATTTTAGAAATGAATCAGAGTATGTATGCAGATATAATTTAACGCCGATTATAAGCAATGCCGAATGTTTAGATGATTATGATAAGTTTTTAAAAAAGAATGATAAAAAGTTAAAGTTGTATATCAAAGTAGATACTGGTCTAAACAGAATGGGAGTTAAACCAAAAGATGTGTTAAACTTAGCAAAAAAAGTTTTGTCATATAATACTTTAGAAATAGAAGGAATTAACACTCATTATGCTGCTTCGGATATGTTTGATGATGCTTCCAAGGAATTTACAGAAAATCAAATAAGAATTTTTAACGAGGTACTTAATAACTTAAAAACAAACGGCATAAAAATAAACAATGCTCATACTGCTAATTCTGCTGCATTGCTTTATTACAAAAATGCCTATTTTGATATGGTTAGAGCGGGGATAGTGGTTTACGGGTATACAGATAAACTGCATGACTTTGGATTTAAACCAATACTAAATTTAAAATCTAAAGTTATTCTAATTAGAAAAATAAAGAAAAATGAAACTGTTTCTTATGGTATGACATGGAAGGCCGATAAAGATACTAATATAGCCGTGATACCGATAGGATATGCAGACGGACTTTCAAGAAAGCTTTCTAATAATTGGGAAGTAAAAATAAATGGTAAATATTATCCTATAATAGGGAAGATATGCATGGATATTATGATGGCAGATATAGGCAATACAGATAATATAAAAGAAGAAGATGAGGTTTTAATATTTGGAGATGATGAGAAGCTTAATGCTAATACTATGGCAAAAAAAATAGAGAGTATAAGTCATGAGGTATTAGTACGTATTGGTGAAAGAGTTAAAAGAGTTTATAAAGATTAAAAAATCTTTTAGATAAAAATATTTTTCAAGGAGTACATCAAAATTTAAATAAACTACATAAAAAAGGAGATTATTATGGTTGATATGATAGCAAAAGTCAACGGCATTATTAATGGTTTTGTATGGGGACCTATAATGCTCACCCTATTGGTTGGAACTGGAATATTCTTAAGTATTAGAACTGGTTTCTTGCAAATTACACAAATACCTTTATGGGTAAAACATACTTTTGGTTCTTTAGCAAAAAAACAAGATGCTGATGATAATATTACCCCTTTTCAAGCGGTGAGCACAGCATTAGCAAGTACAGTTGGTACTGGAAACATTGCTGGGGTTACTACTGCAATAGTGGCAGGAGGACCTGGAGCTTTATTTTGGATGTGGTTTGCTGCTTTTTTTGGAATGGTTACAAAGTATTCTGAGGTTATATTAGCTGTTCATTATAGGGTTAAAGATGATTTAGGTCATCACCATGGCGGACCTATGTATTATATATCTAAAGGTGCTAATTTACCTTGGCTTGGAAGTATATTCGCTGCTTTTGCCGCTTTAGCTTGTTTTGGTGCTGGAAATATGACTCAAACTAATGCTATGGCAGCTGTTGTTTATCAAAATTTTGGAGTACCTAAAATTATTACAGGAATTGTTGTTGTTGCTTTAACTGCTGTTATAATAATAGGCGGTATTAGAAGAATTGCTACTGTTACAGAAAAGTTAGTTCCTGTTATGTGTGTTATATATTTAGTTGCTGGTATTATTATTTTAGCTTTAAATTTAGATAAAATTCCTCATGCTTTTCAAAGAATATTCTCTGAAGCTTTCAACTTAAAACAAGTCGGTGCTGGTTTCATGGGATATTCAATAATGATAGCTATGAAATTTGGTTTTGCAAGAGGCGTATTTTCAAATGAGGCTGGTTTAGGTACTGCTCCTATGGCTCATGGTGCAAGTAATTCTAAAAACCCTATAGAGCAAGGTTTATGGGGTATATTTGAAGTGCTTATAGATACTTTCTTTGTTTGTACTTTAACAGGACTTATGGCTATTATGTTCTTAGAGGCTAATCAAGGTACTAAATTAAACGGTGCTGAATTAATATCTGCTTCTTTTGGTGCTAACTTAGGACATGCTGGTTCTATAATACTTACTGTATCATTAATATTATTTGCTTTCTCAACTTTTGTTGGTTGGTCGCATTATGGAGTTGTTGCTTTAGGTTATCTCACTAAAAGAAATAAAATAGCTTCTTATGCTTATAGAATTATATTTTTAATTATTGGTATAATTGGTGCAGTTGCTCAATTAGATTTAATATGGTCTATAGCAGATACTTTAAATGGTCTTATGGCCATACCAAACTTAATAGGTCTTTTAATTTTATCTCCAAAAGTAGCTAAACTAACAAGAGATTATTTACAGGACCCTACTTCAACAATTATGAAAGACTAAAAACGATATAAAAAAATAAAAAAGCACTCGCTTAAAAAAGCGGGTGTTTTTTTATTTGAAGAAGAGTTAAAATGTTTGCACTTTCGCAAAGCATTCCTAAATATTGAAAACTTTGACGAAGTCCGCAAAGCGGACGAAGGAAGTGCCTGTGGGTGCGACTGAAAGGAGTCCTTCAGGGCGACTGAAAGAAGTACCTTCAGGTGCGTAGCTGCGGGAAAAGAACAACAAAATTGATAAAATCAATGTATTCTAAATATTTTTTAAGTTTATCAATTTTTGTTTTTAAATTTTATTATATTCGGGGGCTAGCCCCCGTACCCCCACTTCTTTTATTGGTATAAAAGAAGCAAAAGAACTATATTTTTTAGCTCAGATTTAGGTATTACGTTATATTTAATATATATTCATTACATATATAAATATATGATATTTATAAAGCTAAAACACTTGCACTTTTTGCAACTTTGACGAAGTCCGCACCGCGAAGGCGGGAAAAAGTTGAATAAAACAAAAATTTAAATTATAAAATATAGTTGTTTAACATATCCTAAAATAATTTAAGTTTTTAATTTGTTTTATTTTTTCGGGGACTAGTCCCCGTACCCCTACTTCTTTTGCGACCGAAGGAAGTGTTGAAAACTTTTAATAAATAAGATTTTAAAAAAATGTTAAACCTTTAAAGCACTATCCCCATTAGAATCTATTGCTACTATTAGCATCATGTCTTCAACATAAAGCTCTCTAATAGCCTCAGTACCTAAATCTTCAAAAGCTATTACTTTGCATCTCTTTACACAATGAGCCATGTATGCAGCAGCTCCTCCTATCGCACAAAAATATACAGCTCCATATTTTTTTATAGAGTCAATAACATCTTTAGACCTTGCACCTTTACCTATTGTAGATAAAACTCCTAATTCTGTAAGCTTTGGAGTGTAGGCGTCCATTCTATAGCTTGTTGTAGGTCCAACGCTTCCTATCACTTCATTTGGTTTATTTGGTGAAGGGCCTGCATAAAATATTGTTTTATTTTCTAAATCTAATGGCAACTTTTCTCCACTATTTATCATGTCTATTAATCTTTTATGTGCAGCATCTCTTGCAGTATATATATTGCCTGTTAAGCTTATCATGTCGCCTGCTTTTAATGTTGATAGTATTTCTTTTGTTAGAGGGGTGTTTATTTTTTTTATTTCCATAAAACCTAATACCTTAAAAATTTTTTATTAAACTATTTATAAAACAATTTCTCTGTGCCTTGTTGCATGACAGCCTGTACATACGCATACAGGAAGCGATGTTATATGAGTAGCATACATATTTATATGCACGCATAAAGCAGTAGTCTTTCCTCCAAAACCAGAAGGACCAATATTAATTTTATTTATTCCTTCAAGTAACTCTTCTTCAAGTTCTTGTAAACGTTCATCATCATTTTTTGAGCCCACCTCTCTAAGTAAAGCCCTCTTAGCAATATCAACGCATTTCTCCATATTACCTCCAATACCAATACCCACAATCATAGGAGGACAAGCATTAGCACCAGCAGTTTTTATTGTATCATAAACAAACTTTTTTATTCCATCTATTCCAGCAGAAGGAGGAAGCATAGCAACCTTCCCCATATTCTCACTTCCAAAACCTTTTGGTGCTACTATAATCTTTACTTTATCACCTTCAACTATATTATAATGAATAATAGCAGGAGTATTATCATTTGTGTTTTTTCTCTCTAATGGGTCATTTACAACAGACTTTCTTAAATAACCTTCTTTATATCCTATTGCAACACCTTTATTAATAGCATCTGTTAAACTGCCTCCTATAAAATGAACGTCCATTCCCACATCAACATATATAATAGCCATTCCTGTATCTTGACATATTGGCTTTAATTCTTCTTTGGCAATTTCTGAATTTTTTATAAGTACATCAAGTATATTTTTTGGAAGGCTTTCTTCTTCTTTTGCTAAAGATTTTTCTAATGCATTTTTTATATCATCGTTTAAATAAATATTAGAATCTATGCAAAGTTTAGCAACATTTTCTGTTATAACATTAACATCAATTTCTCTCATATATTTATGCCTATTAATAGTTTTTATATATGTATAATACAAAATAAAAATTTAATTGTCAATTTTAAAAGTAAATTTAAAATCTAAAAATAACTATTTAAATGTTTAGATAATGTTATAGCTAATATCCTAGGAATATATAAAAAGATAATACCAACATTTTAAATTAAACAATGCAGTTCTTTTGGTTCTTTTATACCAATAAAAGAACTGGGGTGCTACCCTAAGGGCACGCTTCGCATGGGGCAAAGCCCTGCAAATAATAAAAATAAAAAAAGTTAAAAATTTTCAGTATATTCTGAAATAAGTATATTTTGTTATATGATTTTTTTATTCAACTTTTTCCCGCAGCAAAAAGTTTTTACCCTCCGGGTACGCTTTGCGAAAAGTGCAAGTATATTTTGTCAAACCTATATGAATAATAAGTATAACTAGTACCCATAAATAATTAGAATAAAAAGAACTATAGTACTTAAAACAACTATTTTTTATGAATTTAATTATTGCAAAATAGAATAAATAATTTAATATTATATTATAAAATTATCAATTATATAATTGAGTACAAAAATGAAAGAATTATACAAATTAGATAATGCCGCAAAACTTTTTGTATCTATAAAAAATAAAAAAAATATTCCTATATTTAGAGTATCAGCTCTGCTAAAAGATAAAGTAAATGAAGCAACACTTCAAAATGCCTTAGACATCACAATGAAAAGATTTCCAACATTTGCTTTATCCATAAAAAAAGGATTGTTCTGGAACTACTTTGAAGAAAACAATAGAAGACTATTAGTTGAAGAAGAGAAATATTACCCTTGCTACAATATAAATTATAAACTCAATAATGGTTATTTGGTTAGAGTGGTTTATTATCAATATAGAATATCTGTAGAAGTTTTTCACTCTCTTGCAGATGCTACTGCTTTAATAAGTTTCCTAAAATCTCTGCTTTATCATTATCTCACATTATCTGGAAAACAAATTAACGACCCTAATGAAGATGTATTTAAAGACAGCATACACACAACTCGTGACTATGATGACAGCTTTAAAATGCATACACAAAATAAAAAGACAACAACAAAAGAAAAGAAAATTAAAAATGTTTATTTAATAAAAGGCAAGCAATTAAAAATATACGGAAACAATGTTGTTCATGGAATTGTTAGTGTAGAAAATATTAAAAAAGAAAGCAAAAAATATAATGTTACTATCACAGCCTACATCGCTTCGCTTTTGGCATACTCTATATATGAAGTAAAAATAAAAAATAGATTAGACGGCAAAAATATAGTAGTATGCATTCCTGTTAATCTAAGAACAATATTTCCTTCAATATCTTTAAAAAACTTTTTTGGTGTAATTAATATAAAAATAAACACTTCCAATAAACTAACCTTTGATGATATTATAAAAATAGTTTCTGATGAAATGAAAGAAAAACTTCAAAAAGAAAAATTAGAAAACTTTATTTATCAAAACACAAAATTAGAAAATAATATATTAACAAAATTTATTCCATTGTTTATAAAAAACTTTGTGGTTAATTTGGATTTTGAGTTATTTGAAGATAAATTAAAAACTCTCACATTATCAAACTTTGGAAATATTATTCTTCCACAAGACATGAAAGAATATATTAATCATTTTGAGGCTGTGGTTTATAATACAATAAATAGCCCTTTAAATGTAGGTTTATGCAGCTTTGATGACAAATTATCTGTTACATTCAATAGAACAATTATAGAAACAGATATTATAAAACACTTCTTTCAAAATATTTCAAAAGTTACAAAAACAGAAATTTATTCTAATGATTTTGGAGTGTAAAAAATGCCTTATTGCAATAATTGTAAATTAGAAATAAAAACAAACAAATGCCCATTATGTTTTAGTGAATTAGAAAATAAAAATACTTATAATGAAGAATATCCTTCTTATGATTGGTATTATAAAAAAATAAAAAAAGTTAATGCTAAAAAAATAGTTTCTTTAGTTGCTGTAAGTGCTGTCATCATTATAATGCTTGTTAATATATCAACTTCTTCAAAATATAATTGGGCTATGATATCTATAGTGTCTGTTACCTCTGCATATTTTACCTATATATGTTTTACAGCTTCAATATTTTATTTGAGGCAAAAATTATTAATAGAGTTTTTTATACTTCTTCCTTTAGTTATAATAATAGATATATTCAGCGGATTTTATAAATGGTCTTTTAATTATGTGATGCCTTTTTTATCGCTTGGCTTAAATCTTTCAATGCTTATAATAGGTATTATAGACCATAAATATTTTAATGAATATGTTTCTTATATAATTTCTGCTGCTTTTATATCTATGCTTATGATTGTTTTACCGCTATTTAATTTTCTATATTGGACTAGTTTGGCTGCTTTTGGTTCTGGTATAATTGTTATTCTTACTATGATTATATTATTTAGAAATGAGTTTATTTTATCTTTGAAAAAAATTTTTAATGCATAAAAAAATATTATATAAAAATATTAGGAGTTTTTGTATGGATAAAAAAATAAAAAAGACAAAAAAAAATAAAAACTTAATAAAAGAATATTTAAGCTATCCTGTAATGGCTATTAATTTTATTAAGGCAGATAAAAAAATTAAACCCGCTAAATTTAAATACGACAAAAACAAAAGACAATATATTTTATATTTCCCAGCACAATTAAAAGAAAATGAAAAACCAAAAAAACAATTAATAGTATATATACATGGAGGCGGCTGGAGAGAGGGAAGTGCTGATTTATATAGATTTGTTGGAAGGAGATTTGCTAAAGAAGGTTTTAATGCAATATTATTAGGTTATAGATTAAGCAAAAAAGCTAAATATCCAGCACAGATAGAAGATGTATTTAATGGTTTTAATAAAGCACTTTCTATATTAAAAGAAAAGAATATAGATTATTCTGATATAGTTGTAGTAGGTTCATCTGCAGGTGCTCATTTGGGAGCTTTACTTGTTTATAATAAAGATATGCAAAAAAAATATAATGTTGATATAAATAATTTTAAAGGATACATATCATTAGGAGGACCAACAGATTTAAACGTATGCACTAATGAAATTATCACACCAATGCTTAATCAGCTTTTTGAATGGAATTACAACAGAGATTTAGCAAACCCTTATAACTATATAGATGGCAGCGAAAAAAATAAAGTATTATGCATACACTCAGGATTAGACCCTATTTGCGATGTTCAAAACTCAATTAATTTTTCAAACAAAGTTAATAGTTTTAATGATGGTTTAGCTAAATGTATTGTGTTTGAAAACAAAGAAATTTATCATAACAATTTAGTTAACGGCATATTCTTTGAGACTATGGACAGCAACAATATAATGGACGAAGTTTTTAAGTGGATTGAAACATTATAAATAATATAAAATAAGAAAAAAATAATTTTTAAGTTTGTCAAAATATTTTTGACTTTTTTTATTTGTAGCGGCTTTGCCCCTGCGAAGCGTGCGCGTATGGTAGAACCAGCACTTCTTTTATTGATATAAAAGAACCTTATATCCTTCGGATACGCTTCGCGAAGAACTGCATTTTTTTAGATTAAAATAAATTTATTATTTTATACTAATACATATTCCAACATATAGAGTTAAGATGTTTGCACTTTTTGCAACTTTGACGAAGTCCGCAAAGCGAAGGCGGGAAAAAGTTGATAACATGTTTATAAACAATTACGAAATATAATTATTTAGCTGCACACTATTTTCTAATCAATAACCCCTATGCTTGTATATATTTCGTTATAATATATAATAAATTTCCAACTTCTAAATAAAGGTTTTTTTATATTTTTTATGGCATTAATGTTAAATGAAGAGCAAAAAAAAGCTGTAGAGCATATAGATGGTCCTATGCTTGCATTAGCTGGAGCAGGAAGCGGTAAGACTAGAGTAATCACAGAGAGAATTGCATATTTAATAAAAAATGGAATAGACCCTAGTAATATACTTGCTGTTACTTTTACAAATAAAGCTGCTAATGAAATGCGTGAGAGAATAACTGCTTTGCTTAAAGAGAAACCCAAACAATTAGTAATCAGTACTTTTCATTCTTTTTGCGTGAGAGTGCTTAAACTTGATATAGATAAACTTGGATACAAAAAAAACTTTAGTATATACTCTTCTTCAGACAGTAGAACTCTTATAAGAAACATTTTGAGAGAGGTTAAAGTAAATACTCTTAATTATGATGAAAACCTTTTTGCTTGGTATATAGACAGGTACAAAAACAATTTAATGAAGCCAAATGAAGTAGTGCCTCATGATGATTTGGAAAAGATTGCTAAAAGAGTTTATGAGGTTTATCAGAATTATTTGAAAGGGTATAATGCTGTTGATTTTAATGACCTTATTAATTTAACTATTGATTTATATATTAATTTTCCTGATGTTTTAGACAAATATCAAGAGAGATTTAAATATATTATGGTTGATGAATATCAAGACACCAATTTAGCACAATATAAACTCACAAGCCTTTTAGCATCAAAATATAAAAACATTGTTGTAGTGGGTGATGATGACCAGAGTATATATGCTTTTAGGGGGGCTGATGTATCAAATATACTTTCTTTTGAAAACGAATATCCAGAAGCTAAGATAATCACATTAAACAAAAATTATAGAAGCACTAAGGCGATACTTGAAGCGGCACATGCTGTAATAAGCAACAATACACAAAGAAAAGCAAAAGAGGTTGTTGCTGTTAATGATGAAGGTATACCTCCTGTTATTATGCCTTGCGAAGATGAAAGAGATGAGGCACAGTTTATAGCAGAAAATATCACACAAACTGCAATAAACAAAAATTTAAACTACGAAAACTTTGCAATACTTTTTAGAATGAACTCTCAGTCGCGTATTTTTGAAGAGGCTTTAAGATTTCGAGGCATTCCATATACTGTTGTTGGTGCTTTTCAGTTTTATGAGAGAAAAGAGATTAAAGATATACTTGCATATTTAAACTTGTTTGTTAATCCAGAAGATGAGGTTTCTCTTTTGAGGGTTATTAATATACCAAAAAGGGGAATTGGTGCTGTTGCAATTAATAATCTCAATGAAATAAGTATAAAAAACGGAGTATCATTATATCAAACATTACTTGACTATGAGAATATAGATGATATACCTCCAAAGGCAAAAACAGGTATAAAGGATTTTTTAGATATTATTCATCATTATAATGAAATATTCACTGTTGATAAAAACACATTAGAAAAACCAAAGCTCTACGAAAACATTAATAAATTTTTGGATACAATTGCATATCATAATGAAGTATTAAACTCAAGCGATACAAAAGAACAGGGAAGCAAAAAAATAGAAAACATTGAATCTCTAATGAATGGTATAGCAGAATATGAGAAAGGGAATAAAAACGCAACTCTAAAAAATTATTTAGACAGAATACTTTTAATGAGTATAGAGGAAAATAATGAAGAAGAGAAAAAGAAAGGCGTAATGCTTATGAGTATACATGCAGCAAAGGGTTTAGAGTTTCCTTATGTTTATATATGCGGTATGGAAGACGGCATACTTCCGCATCATAAAAGTTCATCAGAAAGAGAGATAGAAGAAGAGAGAAGACTTTGCTACGTTGCTATGACGAGGGCAAAAAAGCATCTCACATTAACATATTGTATGAAAAGAAAAAAGCAAGGCAGAGATGTGGAATGCACCCCGTCAATATTTTTGGAGGAGATGAGAAAGGGGCTTCCAGAAGATATGGCGATGGACGAAGAGGAGTTTTTCTCAAACCTCAAAGCAACATTGAAGAGAGATGCTTAAAAGATTTTATTATATTTAAAAATTTTTAAATAGTATTTTTATATTTAAAATATTTGCAGGATTTTAATCTAAAAAATGCAGTCCTTTTGCTTCTTTGGGTCACCAAAAGAAGTGGGGGCGTGGGGGCAAAGCCACCACAAATAAAAAACTATATATTACCATATAGTTTTTGTTTTATTCAACTTTTTCCTGCCGCAAAAAGTTGCAAAAAGTGCAAGGGTTTTGCTTTATATGTAGGTATGCTTCGCAAAGTGGTAAAGCCACCACAAATAATAAAATTTAAAAAATTAAAATAAACAAATTTAATTATGGTATGGCTATAGTTTGTGGGTCTGTTTCTTTTTTCTCTACATACCAATCTTCTTCATTGTTCGGGTCCATTTCTGCTATTTGCTCTAAACTCATGCATATATAATTGCCTTTTGCTGTTACTGCTACAGTGTCATCATTAAGAAGTATATAACCTTCTCCTTCATACATTCTGCCGTTGCCGTAAGTAATTTTTCCAATTATTCTAATCTCTTCATTTATAGGTACAGGTTTTTTATATTTTGTTGTAAGCGTTGTTGTTACTCCCCATTTATCTTCCCCGGTGTATGGCATCATAGCTCTTCCTATAGTCTCATCTAAAATAGCAGCAAGTATTCCTCCATGCACTCTTCCGGGGTATCCTTGATGATAATCTTTAAAAGTTACCAAAGCACAAAGCGATTTATCTTCAAGTTCAAAAAACTCTGCCTTTAAACTTAAATCATTTTTAAATCCGCATACCAAACACATTCTTGAATTATTTTGTTTATTCAATACTTTTAATTCCATAAAAATCCCCCTTGAGCATAAATATAATTATAATATTATACACTAAAAAATTAATTAACAATATACTAAACTACTTTGCTTTTATAAAAAAATATAGATACCCAAGCATTAAGCTCAGGTATCTATGATTTTAATAAAAATAGGTTATATTATGAAGTCTAGATAATTCCAGCTATTCTTCCAGCAATTTGGTAGAATGCGAAACTAACTATCCAAGCCACCGCTAAAGTATAAACAATTAAGAAAGGTATCCAAGCCTTGCCTATTTCAGAGCCAATAACAGCTATTGATGCAAAGCAAGGGAAATATAATAATACAAATAAAAGCAAAGCATAAGCTACTATAGGATTAAATACAGGGTCATTTCTTAAAGCCTCTATTAAAGTAACTTCATCTTCTTCTATAGATTTTATCTGTGCTATTGTTGAAACAAATACTTCTTTAGCAGCTCCTCCTGCTATAAGAGCAATACTTATTCTCCAATCAAAACCTAAAGGCTTCATTACAGGCTCTATAAATGTTCCTAATTTACCAGCAAAACTATGTTTCAAACCTTCAGAAGCTACAAGTCTATCATATTCAGCATTTAAAGCCTCTTCATCATTTATATCTATATTTTCTGATACTAATACAGTTTTTGCTCTATCCATTAATTCAGCAGATTCTTCTTCTGTAGGATTGTATTGAGGGAAAGTCATTAATGCCCATATTAAAACAGAAGCAGCAAATACATAAGTACCAGCTTTTTTTATATACATCCAACCTCTGTCAAACATGTGTCTTAAAACAGTTTTTACGCGAGGTACTCTATACGGAGGAAGCTCCATAACAAAAGGAGTTTCATCGCCTTTGAAAAATAATTTTCTTAATATAAATGCCACAAGAAAAGCCATTATTACGCCAATTATATATATGCTAAACATTACAGTAGGAGCCATTTTTGGTGAGAAGAAAGCTGCAGTAAATAATACATAAACAGGAATTCTCGCACCGCAGCTCATAAATGTAGTTATAAGTACAGTTACAATTCTGTCTTTTTTGTTTCTCAAAGTTCTTGCCGCCATAGTAGCCGGTATAGTACAGCCAAAACCTAAAAACATAGGTATAAAAGACTGCCCATGAAGCCCAAATTTATGCATAACCTTATCCATTAAAAATGCAGCCCTTGCCATATAACCGCAGTCTTCAAGAAAAGATATACCAACAAATAGTATTAAAACTAATGGGAAGAAAGAAAGCACAGCCCCAACGCCACCTATTACACCATCAACTACAACAGATTGTAATAAACTTCCTTCAGGCAAAAGATTTGATACGAAAGATGCTAATGCACCAATACCCATCTCAATCCAGCCTTGAGGATAAGCTCCAAGAGTAAAAGTAACTTTAAATATTAACCATAACACACCTAAAAATATTGGTATACCAAGCCATTTGTTTAAAAATACTACATCGGCAGCATCTGTAAAATTGAATGCCTGTATATCATCTCTTTTTATAACTTCTTTTAAAGCACCCCTAATATATGAGTATCTTTTATCTGCCATAATAGAGTCTGTTTTAGAATTCTCTTTTGTCTCTAATCTTATAATTTCTTTATTTATTGTCTCTATTACATCTCCAGCATTGTTGCATTCGCGTCTTACAGAGTGTATTGCCCTTTCATCTTTTTCTAATGACTTTATAGCAAGCCATCTCTTATGAAGCTCTGATACATCACCCTGCATAGAGCTAACTATATTTCTTATAGATTCCTCAACATCTGCTCCATATTCTAAAGCAGCCTCTCTATGCAGTTTGTTTCCAGATTCATAAATTTTTTCTATTTTATCTAATATTAAAAGTACACTTTCATGTTTGTTCCCATGAACTTTCATTACAGGAAGTCTAAACAGCTCTTCTAATTTAGCTTCATCTATATTTATACCCTCATTTTCTGCATGTTCATACATATTAAGTACACATAAAATAGGTATACCCAATTCCACTAACTGTAAAGTAAGATAAAGATTTCTCTCTAAATTTGTAGAGTCAATAACATTTATAATAAAATCAGGTTTTTCATTTAGAAGTACATCGCAAGCTACAACCTCATCTTGAGAATAGGCACTTAAACTGTACACCCCCGGTAAGTCCATCAAATCATAAGTGTATCCGTTGTATAGCATAGAGTATTCTCTCTTTTCAACCGTTACACCGGGGTAGTTAGCAACTTTATAATTAGCACCAGTTAAAGCGTTAAATATTGTTGTTTTACCGCAGTTTGGGTTACCAGCTATAGCTACTTTTAATTTTGTATTGTTTGAAGGAACTTTGAACTTTTTACTAATCTCTTCTTTATCTTCTAAAAATAAATCACAGGCATTGTTTTTTTTCTCTCTTTTTACTTTGCCTGTTTTTATATCAGCCATTTTTTTTATTTCAACATCTGCCTTAGAAACTTCAATTCCATTTGCCTCAGATTTTCTTAAAGATATTTCATAGTCCATAATATGAACTTGAATAGGGTCTCCAAGAGGGGCTTTTCTTACAATCCAACCTTTAGCACCAGCCGTAAAACCCATCTCTATAATTCTTTGTCTTATCTCACCCTGTGTCTCCACATTATCCACAACAAAACCTTCTTCTATATCAAGTTCTGTTAGTTTCATAAATAACTCCTTTCGGTAATTTTAATAATCTAATAAAGTGTTAGTATAGTCTAACATATATACTAAATTTGTCAATATAACTCTATATAAAAAAGTGTTTATTTAGTAAAATTAATGAGAAAAAAGCTGCCTATATATATCATCTTGCTCTTTTAGATGCACCACAAAGCCTACAGCTATTTTGTTTTCAGTAGCCTCTATTATTTTTTTAGCTCCTTCCTCTCTAAAACCTCCGCAAAGTTCTATGCAGTCAATACCTTCTTTTTGTAAGTTTTTGGATACCTCAATAGCTTCTTCTATATTTGATACACCAATTATTTGCGATACTCCATTATGTATTGAAGCTTTATCTTTACTGCTATCAAAAATTTTATCCATTATCAAATAAGCGAATTTCATTTTTGTATAACTCCTAATATATATATATTTTTATATTATAGCATAGAAGATTAATTTATAAAGTTTTAAAATAATTTTAGCTTATTTTCACGCACGTTAAAAAATGCATTTGTTTATTAGTAAGATTATAATTGTTATTTAAATTATGTTTATAAATATTTTTAAACGTGCGTTGAGTAGATTAAATACTTAAATAATATTTTTGTGTTTTAATTTTATTATTTATAATGATAGTGATTAATAGTTATACTAAACAAGTGAAATAATATAGATTTGTTTATAGGTTTATAGTATACTCTATTTGAAGAAGAAATTTTTAGAGTATAATTGATTATGAATAATACATGGTCACAATTAAATAAAGAAATACAATCTAAAATCAAAAAGAAAGATAGCTATAAAGAAGGTATTATTGCATTATTTGATTTGAGAAACATTCTAATAGAAACCCTAAAATCATTTTATAAAGAATTAAGTAGAAAAGATTTTGATGCGATTCCATTTGTAAATTCAGATGGATATCATAATAAAACTATTGCATATTCAATTTGGCATATTTTTCGTATTGAAGATATAGTTGCACATACATTAATAGCAGACAATGAGCAAATATTTTTTTCTAGTAATTATCAAAAACGTATCAATTCACCTATAATTACAACAGGAAATGAACTTATAAAATCTCAGATAGACGACTTTTCAAGAAAACTTAACTTAGATGAACTTTATTCGTATATTTTTGATGTAAAAAACAGCAGTGAAAATATAATTAATAGTTTATCTTATGATGAATTAAAAAAGAAAATACCAGAAAAAAGAAAAGAAAAGTTAAAATTATTGAATGTGGTAAGCAATGATAAAGATGCAATTTGGCTTATTGATTATTGGTGTAAAAAAGATATTCGAGGTTTAATACAAATGCCATTTTCAAGGCATTGGATTATGCATATAGAAGCAAGTTTACGCATAAAAAATAAAATATATTCATAATTAATAAAATAATATATAACATTAAAAGAATTGAGTTTTTTATTATAATTAAATTTTAATAACATACCCCGCCCTTTATTTTTGATAGCTTATTTTAAAATTTTAGTTTAAATTATTTTATTGTATATTTAGAAATGTTAACGCCCACCCAAGATTTTTTAAATTTAAAACTTCACTCTACGCACGGTTAGCTGATATTAGTTTTTTGTTTTATTGCAATTGTTAATAAAATTTATGCTTTTGCCTTGTTTACCGTGCGGTGTATTTTATAAAACTATTATCAAACATTCCAATTTTCTGGGTCTTTGTTCCACTCTAAAGCTTTCTTCAATTCATCTTCGCTTATATACTTCTCATCTTTTGCTATTTCCATTAATGAAGAGAAATTAGAAAGAGAAGAGAATTTTATATTTGCTTCTTCAAAGTTTTTCTTAGCCTTTTCAAACTCATAAGAAAATATTGAAATTATCTCAAGACCAATAGCTCCTTCTGCTTTAGCTGCCTCAAATGCTTTTATAGAACTTCCGCCTGTTGAAATTAAATCTTCTATAAGTATTAATCTTTTGCCGTTACAATCAGCTCCTTCAATCTGCCTTCCTCTGCCATGCTCCTTTTTCTCTGCTCTAATATAACACATAGGCTTATCAAGTTCATACGCTATAAATGATGCCCAAGGTATACCAGCAGTTGCAGTACCTGCTACTATATCAAAGTCTTTTAATTTTAATATATTTACAAAAGATTCAACTATCACTTTCCTATATTCTGGGAAACCTATTACATATCTGTTGTCGCAATATATAGGACTTTTTATTCCAGATACAAAAGTAAAAGGCTCTTTAACATTAAGTTTAACAGCTTGAGATGAAAGCAAAGCAACTGCAATTTTTTGAGCCTTACTTTTTTTATTATTTTCCATTCCCTCAGCAATCTCTTGAACAACCATTCTGCAAGCTTTAACTCTGTCTTCGCTTCTTGTGATAGGGCGTCCAACTACAAGATAATCGCATCCGTTTTCTATGGCTTCTTTTGGTGTCATAATTCTCTCTTGGTCGTCAACACTAGCCCACTTAGGACGCACGCCCGGACACACCGTTCTAAATCTCTCACCGCATTCTTTTTTGATGATAGCAGCCTCTCTTGGTGAGCATACAACTCCATCAAGTCCAGCCTCTTTTCCAAGTTTCGCCCAATTAACAGCCAAGTCTTTTAATGCTATATTTGAAGTGAACATATTCTTTACATCGTTTTCTGAAAGACTAGTTAAAACTGTTACACCTATTATTAAGTTTTCTTTGTTTAATTTCTTTATCTCTTCAACAGTCTTTTCCATCATCTTTTTTCCGCCGCTTGTATGCACATTAAACATAAAGACATTCTGCTTAGCAGCAAAAAGTGAAGCCATAGCTGTTGTGTTTGGTATGTCATGAAATTTTAAGTCCAAAAATACTTTTTTATTTTTATTAGCCAAATATTCTATTATCTCGCCTTTAGTATATAAAAATAATTCAAGCCCCACTTTATAAAACACAGCCTCATCGCCAAGTTCATCTATTAAAGCCACCGCCTCAGACATAGAATTAAAATCTAATGCCACTATAAGCCTATCTTTTGGATTGTTGTCTGCTATCATCATAAATGTGCTACTCCTATTAAATCTTTTATATTGTTTATATTATTTTCTTCAAGATAATTATTTATTTGTTTTATTATTTCTATAGGGAGTGTTGGGTTAGAAAATATTGCAGAGCCTATAGAAATAACAGAAGCACCAGCCATTATAAACTCTAAAGCATCTTCATATTTTTGAATGCCGCCCATTCCAACTATAGGTATATTAATAGCCTTGTAAACTTGATAAACCATTCTCAAAGCAATAGGCATTATAGCAGCACCTGAAAGACCTCCGAAAGTGTTACCCAATAATGGTTTTTTTGTTTTTATATCTATCTTCATAGCTAAAAAAGTATTAACTAAAGAAACACTATCCGCACCCGCATACTCCACAGATTTGGCAATGCTCACAATATCAGTAACATTCGGAGATAGTTTTACTATTAAAGGCTTTTTTGTTAATACTTTTTTTACTTCTTTTGTAGTTCTCTCAGCACTTTCACAGCTTGCCCCAAAAGCCATACCCCCATTTTTTACATTAGGGCAAGATATATTAAGCTCTATAAAATCAACTCTCTCTATTTCATTAGCAATCTCTGCCACTTTAACATACTCTTCTAATCTGCTTCCGTTAATATTTAAAATAATAGGCGTTGAGTATTTTATATTTTTTATAATTTCATCTCTAAAATATTCTATCCCAGGATTTTCTAAGCCTATACAATTAATCATTCCGCTTGGTGTTTCTGCAATGCGAACCCCGCTGTTTCCATCTTTTTTATTTAATGTTATTCCTTTTAAGTTTACAGCACCAAGTTCATTAACGTCAAAATAATTATTATACTCTTCTCCAAAGCCAAAACAGCCAGATGAAGTTATCACTGGGTTTTTTAATTCTTTACCTAAAAATTTAATATTAAGTCTGTTATTATTCATTTTTAATCCATAAATATTTAGCATCAAATACAGGTCCGTCAGAACAAGCCTTTTTTAATACTACAGTTTTATTGTCATAACTCACTTCAACATTGCATCCCAAACAAGCATTAACTCCGCAAGCCATTCTCCTCTCAAGAGAAGCATAGCATAATATGTTGTTTGTTAATGCTATTTTTATTATTCCATTCATCATAATGGTAGGGCCGCAAGTATATATTATATCAAACTTTTCTTTTTTTATTATTTCATTTGTTTTCTCTACAGCATTACACTTATCACCAACAGAGCCATCATCTGTAACTATATGTAAGTTAATATCATTAGTATCAAATCTCTCCATTATGTTGAGGGCGTCTTTATTTGCTCCGCCCATTACAAGAGTGATGTTATTATTATTTACTAATTTTTCTATTAATAGCTTTATAGGAGCAATGCCCATTCCGCCTGCTGCTATAAGCACTTTTTTATTATTAATATTAGTATCAAATCCGTTTCCTAAAGGTCCTTGTATATTAACTTTGTCTTTTAAGTTAGATAAATATTTTGTGCCTTCGCCTTTTACCTGATAATAAAACTCTACCATATCATTAGAAACATAATGAACACTTATAGGTCTTCTTAAATATGTGCTGCTTTTTAGCATAAAAAATTGCCCTGCCTTAATATGCTTAAAAGCCTCTTTGGATTTTATTTTGAGAATATACTTATCCTCTGCTATTTTTTTGTTTTCTACTATCTCGCAATCTTCTAAAAACATAATCCTATACAACCAGTAATAAAATTAAATTATAGTAATTAAATTAGAATAATCATTTGTATAACCCATCATATCAAGCATAGCAGATATTTCTCCTCTATGATGAGTATTATGATTTAATTCATGCATTATTATATGATAGATTGGCTTTTTTACCACATCATCAGCAAAATCTATTTTTATTATTACATTATAATCATCTATACTATTTATTATATCTATTATTATATCATCTAATTTTTTTCTAATATCAAATAAGTTATCCAAATTAGCATCTATTGGTTTATTGAATAAAAAATTATCATTAAGGTACGTTAATATCTCTTCGTTTGCTATTATTTTTTTGCTTGAATACTTTCTTAAAATAGAAAAGAAATAAATATCTGCTTTTATAATATGAGTAAAACTATTTATTAATGATTTAAAATAAGTTCCTGTTTCTTTATATAAATCTGATTCATTAATTTTTTGTATATCTCTAAAAATACTTATAAGCATTCTATTAGCTTTTCTGTTATATTCTGCCATAAGAGTAAGAACTCTTTGTGATGTGATTGTTTTTATAATATTTTCTGAGGTTTCAGATTGTTCTTTATTAAGTTTTTTATGATTATTTTTTTTATTAGTTTTTTTATACTCTTTTTTTATTTCTGAAAAATCTTTTCTTAATTCTAATAAATTATCATATATTATTTTTTTTTCTTCTCTTAATTTTTTTAATTTTTTGCTTTTTAACTCTTTTAGATTTTTATTTAGATTGTTTATAATACTTGATTTTAATATTTCAATTTCTTCTGACTTTTTATTTAACCTATTTAATTCTGAGTTTATTTTTTTTTCTAACAAATTGATTTTATGGTCTATCATAAACGATTCCTTTTTGCTGATATAGTAAAAACAGCAATTAACTAATAGTAATAGAGAAATTTATTTTTGTCAAATATTATTATAAAGTTTTTAAATATTATTAATTATTAAAGTTTTATTTTTAGACATAAAAATATTTATTTTTTATAGATGAGTTTATTCTAAATAAAATGTTTGAATTTTAATCATAAATTAAAAAGCCAAAGTATAAAAAATATACCATGGCTTAATATTCATTAGTCTATTTGTTTCGTCTTTGCTATAACTAATTCTCTTACACATATATCCTGCGGCATATTATAAGCGAATTCTATACAATTAACTATATCAGAAGCATTTAAACCATTTCCTATGCTCTTTTTCCATTCAATATAATCAGCTTTTATATTTTCATCTGTTGTATGTTCTAAAAGATGAGTTTCCACAACTCCCGGTGCTAATACTATAACTCTTACATTTTTATCAGCTACTTCTTCTCTAATACTTTCAGTTATGGCATGTACAGCAAATTTACTTCCGCAATATACTCCATGATTTTTAAATGTTTTTCTTCCTGCTATTGAACTTATATTTATAATAGTGCCTTCATTTCTCTTTATCATATCTGGAAGTATTATATTTGTAGTTGTTAGTATTCCATTTATATTAACATCTATCATATTCTTCCATTCTTCATAGCTTTGTTTATCAATATTACCAAGAAGCATTACTCCCGCACAGTTTATAAGCAAATCAGTTTTTCCGTATTTATCTTCTGCCATTTCTATTGCCGTTCTTATTTCTTCAAAATTTGTAACATCTGCTTTTACGCTTATAGAATTTGGTAATTTTAAATTATCCATTATTTCTTTACGTCTTGATATTAAAAGTGTAGGGTATCCATTTTCTGAGAATCTTTTTGCTGTTTCCATTCCTATTCCAGAGCTTGCTCCCGTAATAACTACTAATTTTTTCATAATAAAAAACTCCTTTATAAAAAATAATTATGCCTTATAATATATTAATAAATTGCTTACACAAGAACGGAAATGATTGTTATTAAGTAACATTTATTTCACTATCAATTAATAGGATAATTAAATGAAAAAAATAAAAGTAGCATCAGAAATAGGAGTTACACTTTATATGATAGGAGGTAAATATAAACCTCTTATACTAAATTATCTTATAGAAAATAAAACAAAAAGATTTAATGAAATGCTTAGATATATGAAACCCATATCTCAAAGAACTCTAACTAATCAGCTTAGAGAATTAGAAGAAGACGGACTTATAAACAGAAAAGTGTATGCAGAAGTTCCACCAAAAGTAGAATATATTATAACTAAAAAGGGCAAATCATTATCAAAAATATTAGAAGCTATGTGTGAATGGGGAGAGAAAAATATTGATGAAAGGTTTGAAATTACTAATCCTCAATGTTTATAATAAAAAATATTTTTTAAAAATTTATTAACTACTTATTCATTATTTGAAATATTAGTATAGTTTGTTTTTTGTTTTACTTTTTTTAGCATTAAACATATAAAACACCTATATACTTAATCATTTCATTAAAATTATAATCAAAAAAAGTAGTAGAAACATTTACAGAAAATAATTTTTAATTATTTAAATAAAGCCATAATCTTTTAAGACTATAGCTTTATTTTTTTAATAACTTTTATATTTTTACTTAAAGTAATTTACACCATTTTCAAATATATTGTAAATATCTTTAGTAATGATGTTCTTGTATAGGTTATTTCCATATCTCTCACTATGACCCATTTTACCGAATACTTTTCCATCTTCTGAAAGTATACCCTCAATAGCATAAACTGAACCATTAGGATTGAATCTAAACTCATTAGTAGGTTTTGATTCAAAGTTAACATACTGAGTGGCAACCTGACCTTTTTTGATTAATTCTTTTATTATATCGTCATCAGCAAAAAATCTTCCTTCACCATGAGAAACAGGAACAACTAACTCACTTCCAACAGGTATATTGTATAGCCAAGGAGAATTATTTGACACGACTTTTGTTGTTACCATTTGAGAAATATGTCTTCCTATTTTATTGAAAGTAAGGGTAGGAGATTTTTCTGTGATGTTTCCTATCTTTCCATAAGGAAGAAGCCCTGATTTTATTAATGCTTGGAATCCGTTACATATACCCAAAACAAGCCCGTCGCGTTCTAAGAGTTTATGTATAGATGTTTTTATTTTTTCATTTGTAAGTATTGCAGAAATAAACTTTCCGGAACCGTCAGGCTCATCTGCAGCACTGAATCCTCCAGGTATCATAAATATTTGAGAATTATCTATTTTTTTAGACATTTCTTCGATTGATTCTTTTATGTATTCTGGCTTAATGTTTCTAAATACAAAAATATCAGTATTGGCACCAGCATCAGAGAATGCCTTTTGAGTATCATATTCGCAGTTAGTGCCGAGGAACGAAGCTATTAATACATTAGGTTTAGCTGTTTTATTTTTGCATATAAATGGTGCTTCTCTTTTATATTCAGCTAGCTTGTAAGTTTCTATATCTTCATAAGTTTTATAAGGGAATACTGGAGATAATTTATCAAGCCATAATTTTTCTATTTCTTCTAAATCTACTATTTCACCGCATACTTTTATTTTATATTCATTTATAGTTTTGCCTATAAGTATAGCATTTTTATAATTTAACTCTTCTTTAGTTTCTACTATAAATGAAGCAGGCATTAAGTTAAAGAAATAAAGCTCATCTTTTATATCAACACCTATTCTGTTGCCGAAAGACATTTTTGTTAAAGCCTCAGCAATACCTCCGAATTTAATTGTATAAGCTGATAATATTTTTTTGTCTTTTATATTTTTATGTACGAATTCAAAATTATCTTTTATTTCTGTAACATTAGGTATGTAGTTTTCAAGCATATTATGTTTTACTAAATACACATAATTATTAGCTGATTTGAACTCTGGAGATATAACATCATTACTGTCAACAGTTGATACTGCAAATGATATTAAAGTTGAAGGCACTGATATATTATTAAAAGTACCGCTCATAGAGTCTTTACCTCCTATAGCAGGTATATCAAATTCAGTTTGTGCATATATTGTGCCGAGTAATGCAGAATAAACCTTACCCCATTTTTTAGCATCATTTCCTAATTTCTCAAAATACTCTTGAAATGATAATCTTATTTTTTTATAATCAGCACCAATAGAAACAAGCTTTGACATTGATTCTATTACAGAATATATTCCTCCATGAAACTCTGACCATTTCATTATAGAAGGATTATAACCCCAAGATATAGCAGAAGCTGTGTTTATTTGTTTTGCATTGTTGTCAAATATTGGTATTTTTTGAATGCTTACATCGCTTGGAGTCATTTGATATTTTCCACCGAAAGGCATAAGCACAGTAGTAGCTCCTATTGATGAGTCAAACATTTCAATGAGTCCCTTTTGAGAAGCAACATTTAAATTTTCTGCCATATTAAACCAATGAGAAGTTAGAGAGCATGCATTTTTTGTATTAAATGGATTATTGTCAAAATTGATATCTTTAAGAACAGCATTAGTCTCTTGCTTAGCTCCGTTTGTGTCTAAAAACTTACGGCTTATATCTACAATCTTTTTGCCTTTTAAATACATTACAAGTCTGTTAGTGTCTGTTATAGTGGCAACCTTTGTAGCTTCAATGTTTTCTTTGTTGGCAAGTTTTATAAAATTATCTGCATCCTTACTCTCTACAACAACAGCCATTCTCTCCTGTGATTCTGATATTGCTAGTTCAGTGCCGTTTAATCCTAAATATTTAACAGGCAATACATCAAGGTTAATGTCAATTCCGTCTGATAATTCACCTATAGCAACAGAAACTCCTCCCGCACCAAAGTCATTACATTTTTTTATTAGTTTTGTAACTTCTTTATTTCTGAAAAGTCTTTGAATCTTTCTCTCTTCTGGGGCATTACCTTTCTGTACTTCAGCACCGCAAAGTCTTAAAGATGTATCAGTATGGCTTTTTGATGAACCTGTAGCACCTCCGCAGCCGTCTCTTCCTGTTCTTCCCCCAAGCACTATAACTATATCGCCTGCCTTTGGCTTTTCTCTACGCACATAGTCCACAGGAACAGCTCCAACAACAGCACCAACCTCAAGCCTTTTTGCCTTATAGCCTTCATCATATATTTCATTAACTAAACAAGTTGTAAGCCCTATTTGATTACCATAAGAAGAATATCCTGCAGCTGCAGTTGTAGTAATTTTCTTTTGAGGAAGTTTTCCTGCTAAAGTATCTTCCAATTTTTCTAATGGATTAGCACTTCCTGTAACTCTTATAGCCTGATATACATAGCTTCTTCCAGAAAGCGGGTCTCTTATAGCTCCGCCCAAACATGTAGAAGCCCCTCCGAAAGGCTCTATCTCTGTAGGGTGATTATGAGTTTCGTTTTTAAACATCAATAAATATTTTTCTGTTTTGTTTTTTCCATTTTCATCAACAGCATCAACATCTATATAAATAGAACAAGCGTTTATCTCATCAGAAACCTCTAAATCTTCAAGCTTTCCTTTTTTCTTTATGTATTTTGCAGATACTGTTGCCATGTCCATTAAATTAATATCTCTTTTGCTATCAACATCTTCTCCGTAAAGCTCTTTTCTAATGTTATAATATCTGTTAATAACATTAAGTATAACTTCTGAAAAATTGCTTTTATCATTTTCTAATTTTACATCATTAATCTTTGTCATAAATGTTGTATGCCTGCAATGGTCAGACCAATATGTATCAAGAACTTTTATTTCTGTTTCGGTTGGGTTTCTCTTTTCTTCATTTTTGAAATAATTCTGTACAAACTCTATATCTTTATAAGTCATTGCTAAGTCAAGATTATCTCTATATTTATGAAGTTCATCTATATTTAAATTAATAAAGTTTTCTACGTCTTTAATGTCATCAGCTTTTTGATGAGGTTCTATTTCTAATTTGCTTAAATCTTTTTCTCTGCTTTCTACTGGGTTAATATAGAACTTTTTTATTTTTTCTATTGTGCTGTCATCTACATTACCGCTAAAAACTATCACCTTCCCGCTTACTATAGTTACTTCTTCAATATCATTATAAATAAGCTTCAAACATTGTAATGCAGAATCAGCCCTCTGGTCAAATTGTCCGGGCAAATATTCAACAGCAAAATGTTTTAAACTCTCAAAATCTTTTTTTTCAACTACCCTATCTGTTGGAGGCTCTGAAAATATTACATTAATAGAATTAGTTAATTTACTTTCTTCTATATTAAAAATGTCATAAACATTAAGAAGTCTTACACTGCATTTTATTTGGAAATTCTCTTTTAATTGACTTTCTAATCTTTTCGCCTCTAAATCAAAGCCCTCTTTTTTCTCTATAAAGATACGATAGTTCATTTTAAATATACCTCATTGTTATATGGAGTTTTTATATTAATAGATTATATATTATATCATTAGTTTTATAAAGATATTTTTATTATTAAAAATGTTTTTCAAGAAGACTATCAACAATAGAAACAGCTTTTTTAAATCTTTTTTGATAATCTCCGCTTACAGAATGATATTTTATATTTAAATCATTTAATATATCTTTTATTTTATCGCTGTATTTTATTCTGTCATTTTTTATAACTTCGCTTCTGTCGCCGTCCTGAATAAAATCAACATCAGGCTCTAAAAATAATATAGCATCATATTTATTTATATGTATAATTGCCTTTGCAAGTCTTTCATTATCAATAATATTTTCATCTTCCAAAAAATGCATATAAAAGTTTGTAATTATTGCATCGGTATCAACAAACAATATTTTGTTGCTATGCTCTATTGCTTTTATTTCATTTAATTTATGAGTAAGAAGTATCTCTGTAAAATCTTCTGAAAGCATAAGTAAATCAGTTCCTGATTTCTCTGATAATTCTCTTCCTGCCTCTTCTATATAATTGGTATTATAATAATTTGCTAAATTAATTGTGAGAGTTGACTTGCCTGTGCTTTCGCTTCCTAAAAGCAAAACCTTTTTTGTATAATACGGCTTTACTATATTAGGTAAATAATCCCAATACTTGTAAACATTATCTCTAATCTTTGAAGAGCTTATTTCATCTCTCTCTATAAATATTAACTCTGAATCTTTATAATATCTTGTGTAAAAAGAATCTTTATTTTTATAATCATCTCCGCAAAATACTGCGTCAATTTTTTCACCTATTGCATTTTTTATTTTTATAGAATCCTCTTCCCATAAATCTTCAGTGTAGTCTTCTTTTGTGTTTGCATTATCCTCTATAAATATAATCTTCACATTTCCAATATGCTTTGTTAATTGATAAAGCCATCTGTATCTTATTTTTTTATCAATTTCATTTCTATTATTTCCAACAGCTAAAACAATATAAAGCTTTTTACATTGATTAGCAGCTTCTATTATGCATTTTACATGCCCAAGATGAAGAGGATTAAAAGAACCGCCATACATTCCTACATTATACATAAAACCTCCGAATAATTTTTTAGTTTATCTGCTGATTTTTATTATTTGCCTCTCTATACCACTTAATAAACATAAACACTGCATTAACTAAATAAACACTCCACATAAGCAAAGTAGCTATATTGTCCCCCCCGCTTGCAAAATTAATATACCATATAGAAATATTTAAAATGTTTACAAGTATCCACATTATCCATTGTTCAGTACATCTCTTTACACATAGTATCTGTGCCGTTATGGCAAACACAGTACTTGCACTATCAACAAAAGGAAGAGAACCTCCTAATTTTTTTAGTATAAAGCCATAAATAAATATTGATATAAAAGAAAAACCAAATATTATAATTTTATATTTATTATTTAATTTTGTTTTTATTACCTCTTGATTTTCATTATTCATATTTCTGCTCCATAATATAAAACCCGCTATATTCATAGGTATATAGTAGAATACATTGAGCATAAACTCGCCATAGTATTTTGCGCTAAAAGCTATAATAGAATAAAGAATAGTATTAATCATTCCAAATACATACGAAGATAATTTTCCTTTTCCCGTAAGTATAACACATAATATACCGCTTATTGATGACACTATGCCAATAATATTTTCCTTCCAATATATAGAAAGCGATAATATTATACTGCATGCTATTATAATCCACGCCACTTCTATAGGTTTCCAATTTTGAAACTCATTTTTGATAATTATTTTCACAATGAATCCTTTAGAAAATAAATTTTCCTTATTATATTACTACTTTATGTAAAATCAATATAAATTTATTTTTATAAAAATAGATTTGAAAATATTAATTTTTAATAATGACTTGCCTGCAAAAATAAATATTAAAAATAGTTGTTAATATATTTTGCAGCAAGTCATATTACAATTTTTTATTAATTATTATTCACTGTAGTTTTTATAATTGTCTCAAGAGCTTTTACTATCATTTCTTTTGGCATATAGGCTGTATTAGGCTTATCAAGTATTTGCTCTATTATATAAGGAACATGTATAAAACCGCCTTTGATATTTAAATTATTTTTGTTTATATAATATAACAAAGAATACATTATATGATTGCATACAAAAGTACCTGCTGTATTTGATATTGATGCTGGTATAGGAATGGTTTTTAATTCATCTCTAATTGCCTTTATAGGAAGTGTAGAGAAATAAGCACTATCTCCGTCATTAAATATAACTTCATCTACAGGCTGATTACCTTCATTGTCTTTTATTCTTGCATCGTCTATATTTATGGCTACTCTTTCTAATGATATCTCATATCTTCCGCCAGCCTGACCTACACATATAACTACATCAGGTTTAAGATTTTTTATATTTTCAAAAAGTTTTTCTGCAGATTTTTTAAATACTGTTGGAAGCTGTAATTTTATTATTTCATTGCCTTCTATATAATTAGGTAAGCTATTAACTGCCTCCCATGAAGGATTAACTTTTTCTTTATCGAATGGGTCAAATCCTGTTATTAATACTTTCATTTTATTAGCTCCTTTTATAAAAATAGTTTTTAATATTTCTGTAATTATCTTTTTAATAATAATTTTTTAATCTTAATTTTTATCTAAAAGCAAGTAAATACATTATAGTTGTGTTTATTGCAAGAAGTATTAAAGCTACTGGTATCTGCTCTAATATAACTCCGTTTTTATTCTCCATTTCCAATATAGAAGCAGGTATCATATTAAAATTGGCAGCCATAGGCGTCATTAATGTGCCGCAAAAACCTGCTGTTAAACCTAAAGCAGAAACAATATTAGGATCTCCTCCTAAACCAATAACAAAAGGTATGCCTATTCCAGCAGTTATAACAGCGAAAGCAGCAAAAGCATTTCCCATTACTATTGTAAATATAGCCATAGATACACAATAGCCAATAACCCCAAAAAGCTTATTATCTGCAGGTATAACACCTTTCATTATATTCGCTACTATCTCACCCACTCCAGCCTCTGCAAACAATCCTCCCAATGAAGCTAACAGCTGCGGAAGAATAACGCTTGGCCCCATTTGCTGAAGCATTCTTGATGATTCATAAGGAACAGTTGAAGCTTTTTCTTTTGTTATTATCATACATAAAACTAATGATGACATTGCTCCTATACCTAATCCTATTAATCCGCCTAATTTTGTAAATTGTGCAACCAAAAATGCTATTAAGCCTATTGATATAGCCGGTATAAAAAGTAAGTTTTTAAATAGCTTTTCTTTTTCTTCTCTGTATGCATCAGACACGGGTTTTAAAGATTGTAATGATACGTTTTTTGTAGCTGTTAATAATGCTAACACTATTAAAAGAAGCCCAACAACAAATGAAGGAATAATTTTACCAAAAATAAATATAAACCCTAATATTATCCAAAACAAAGCACTTCCTATTCTTTTTTTATTTTCTTTATTTTTATATGCATATATACCGCATACAACTATTATAATTCCAGAAATTATATATAAAACTTCTAAAAGATTATTTACCATAAATTTATATTCTCCATAAAATTATATTTCTTAATTTTTATTTTCTTTTAATGCATTTATTAATTTTTTTAATTTCAAATCAAATAAATAATTTCTTATAATAGAGACTATCATAGCAACTATTGCCATTGGTATGCTTGAAATGGCTATAGAATATGCATCTATATTTTCTATTCCCAATTCTTGCAAAGTGCTTAATACTAATAACACCCCAGCAGAAGCTATAAACACATTCTGTCCAAAAAAGTTTCCATAGTTTTCAACACTATTTGATATTGCTTTCACTTTTTCATCTAATTGCTTATCATAAACGCCATATTTCTCTAAAGCTCCCCTTGCCATAGGATAAATTAAAGGTCTTATAAAATTAACATGCCCTCCTATTCTAAGGGATAATGCCGATGCAATAGTTCTTATAATTACATAAAGACTCAATATCTTTCCGCAAGTAGCTCCTCTTATACCCATAATACATTTGGTAGCTCTTTCTCTTAATCCATTTCTCTCTAATATGCCTATAGTAGCTAAAGTTAAAACTAATAATGTGGCAAATCTGTTGGCAACGAATGCATTTCCTAAAAATGATAATATTTCAATAATACCCATTCCAGAAACAATGCCTGTTATTATTCCAGCAAGTAAAACTATGCTTATAGTATCTAACTTTAAAGCAAAGCCTAGTATTATAACTAATATGCCGATAAGTTTAATCATAAAATACTCCATAACCTATTTGTTTAATATGTAATATTATTATGGTCTAATATATAATATTTAAATAATAATTGTAACTATTAATTTATGTTTTTTTATTATTTTTAATATTTATTTTTATAATTTATAATTATTAATGTTATAATATTATAAAAATGTTATGAGGTTATAAAATGAAAATATCTCATGTTGCCGTTTGGGTAAAAAATTTAGAAAATATCAAAAACTTTTATATTAAGTATTTTAACTGTAAATGTAATGATAAATACATTAATGAAAAAAAAGGGTTTGAATCATATTTTCTCATATTTGAAGATAATTGCGGATTAGAAATTATGAATAGAAAAGATATAAAAGAAATAAATACTAATGATGAAATATACGGTTTTGCTCATATATCAATATCAGTAGGAAGCAAAGAAAAAGTGGATAGCCTTACAAAAGAATTAGAACAAGACGGTTTTCAAATTGTATCATACCCAAGAACCACAGGCGATGGATATTATGAGAGTGTTGTACTTGATAGTGAAAACAATAGAATAGAAATAACTATATAAATAAATTTAAAGGTCATAAAAAATGAAAAATAAAGTTTGTGTTATAACAGGTGCTTCTAATGGCATAGGAAAAGAAATAGCATTACATTTTGCTAAAAATAATTGCAGCATAGCTTTTGTTGATAAAGATAAAAAAAATGGGATAAAAGTAGAAGAAGAAATAAAAAAACTTAAAAGAGAATGTTTATTCATTAATGATAATATAGACAATGAAAAATCTGTTAATAATTTTACAAATGAAATAATAAAGAAATTTGGTAATGTTGACTATTTAATAAATAATGCATGCTACTCAAATAAGGGCTTATTAAGCAATTGCAGCTATGATGACTTTTTAGAAATTTTTAAA
The DNA here is from genome assembly GCF_036997485.1 of Brachyspira pilosicoli. NCBI lineage: Bacteria > Pseudomonadati > Spirochaetota > Spirochaetia > Brachyspirales > Brachyspiraceae > Brachyspira > Brachyspira pilosicoli. Next base: position 738,056 of record NZ_JAWLPU010000001.1, read on the forward strand.
GTATCAGTTGCATCAGCATATCAAATAACAAAAAACTTAATAAATAATTTTAATAAAAATGCCTGCATTATAAATATAGCTTCCACAAGGGCTTTTATGTCACAAAAAGACAGTGAAAGCTATAGTGCTTCAAAAGGTGCTATTATAGCTCTTACTCATTCTATGGCTATTAGTTTATCTCATAAAGTACGTGTAAACTCAATAAGCCCCGGTTGGATAAACACTTCTAATGATTCTAACTTTAGCAAAGAGGACATACTTCAGCATCCATCTGCTAAAATAGGCGATGCGTCAGATATAGCAACTACTGCTTGGTTTATTTGCAATAATAATTTTATAAATGCTCAAAACATTACAGTAGATGGCGGTATGACAAAGCTAATGATATATCATAATGATGAAAACTGGACTTTAAATATATAATAATTTAATATATAAAAAATTTTTTTTACACTCCCCACCCTCTATGTTTTTTATATTCATTATTATTTTCACTTATTTTTTCTTTTTGTTTAATACTCTAATTTTAGCTCCCACCCAAGCTTTTTTTAAATTTAAAATCTACTCACCGCACGGTAAGAAAAATAAAGAATATAAATTATATTGAAATTAAAATTGAAATTATATTTCTAAATCTGCACACCGTGCGGTATAATAAATTTTTTAAGATAATAAAATCTTGGGTGGGCATGCTTTTTTAATTCAGCATTATAAAAAATTAAAGCAATAATATTTTAATTAATACAAAAAACTTAATAGGGCGGTGTATGTAAATAAATTTCATAGAAATGTAATTAATTTGCAATAAAGATATTTTTTATTATAATTATTCGTAAAAAAATTTATTTATAGGAGTATATATGAAAGTAGCAATTATTTTTGGAAGCAGAAGCGATACTGATAAAATGAAGAATGCCGCTTTATGTTTAAAAGAGTTTGGTATAGAGTATAAAGCTTTTGTATTATCTGCACACAGAGTTCCAGAACATCTTGAAAAAACTATTAAAGATATAGAAGAAAAAAACTTTGAAGTAATTATTGCAGGTGCTGGTCTTGCCGCTCATTTACCAGGAGTTATAGCTTCTAAAACTATACTTCCAGTAATAGGAGTTCCAATTAGTGCAAGCGTGCTTGATGGAATGGACGCTTTACTTTCTATAGTTCAAATGCCAAAACCTATAACAGTTGCTACTGTTGGTATAAATAACTCTTATAACGCTGGTATGCTTGCTGTTGAAATATTGTCATTAAAATATGATAGTATAAAAAGCAAATTAATAGAATATAGAAAAAAGATGAAAGAAGATTTTATTTCTGATAATGAAAAAGAAATAGATTTTGGTATTTAATTAATTTTATTAAAGAAATATAAATAAAAAAGGTCATGCATTTATATAAGCATGACCTTTTATTTTTTAGAGTTTATTTTTATTCTTGTGTTTGAGTATTATTGTTGTTTTGCTGTCTTAACTGCATAACCTCATCATAAGTCAAATACTCTAAATCAGGATTATAATCACCGCTTCTCTCTTCACCATTAAGACTAGGTATTATTAATCTTTGACCAGGAAGTATTAAATCAGGGTTATCAGGGTCTCTAAGTACATTTCTATTAGCTTCGTATATTCTGTACCATTCGATAGGGTTGTTGTATATGTAGCTGTATCCTGCAATTCTCCATAGAGCATCAGTTAAAGGCACTCTTCTTACTACAACATAATATTGAGGCAATACAGTAACTTTTCCTTCTGTGTTTACTTCTTGACCAGTAGTAGCATCAATTATTTGACCAGTTTCATTACCGCCCATATCTCCTGGTATAACTTGTCCGTCAATAGGTCCTCTCTCTTCTATAGCATTCATAGCTAAATTAGCTTCCTGCATTTTTTGATCAGCTAAAGTATAATCATTATTATTTAAAGCATCTTCAGCTTCCTGAATAGTTTTAGATAGATTTTGCTCTTCTTCGCTGTCTTTTGTTAAATAGCCTTCGCTTATAAGTCTGTCTCTTCTTGCTTTTAATTGCTCTAAATTTTTAACAGCCTCTTCTTTTTTCATCTGACCAACATTAGCAACTATATCGTCCATAGTTTTAGAAGCCTCTAAAGCTTTATCGCTTGCAGTTTGAGGAGTGTTTTGTAAAGCATTATTAGCATCAGTTAAAAGTTTTGATACGTTTTTATCATTATCATCGCCTTTAGCTATCACTTGCTCATTAACTAAATTATTATATTTATTTTGTGCATCTTCTATATCTTTTTTAGCTTTAGCTATTGCATCAGCTTTTGCTTTAGCCTCTGCTTCAGCTTTTGCCTTAGCGGCAGCGGCAGCTTTTGCTTTAGCCTCTGCTTCAGCTTTCGCTTTAGCTTCTGCAGCAGCCTTTGCTTTAGCCTCTGCTTCAGCTTTCGCCTTAGCATCTGCTATAGCTTTATTTATGCCAGCTAATGCAGCAGATACATTCTGTTGAACACTTGCAAAATTATCATTGCTAAGTGCTTCATCAGCTTTAGTTAAAGCACCAGTAATATTTTTATCATTAGCATCGCCTGCTTTTACACTCTTTCCTAACTCTGCCTGATATTTGCTTCTTGCATCATTAATAGATTTTGAAGCTATTGCTCTTTCTCTATTAAGATAACCCTCTTTTACACTGTTAGCAGATTGTAAAGCATTATTAAAAGAATTATATACTGTTGTAAATGTGTTTGAAGAAGCAGTAAACTCTTCATCTGTAGGAGGAGTTTGAGGTTCTGGAGGAAGAGTATTTACAGCATTATTTCCCTCTTCAAAAAATTTAAGAGCCTCTTCATATTTTGCTTTAAACTCATTATCAGTAGAAGCGCCTAATTGTTCTATTTCATTAATAGTATTGCTTGCATCATTTTTTGCTTTTGCTATTCTTAAACTCATTAATCTGTAAAATAATGATACAGTAGTTTTATCTATAGAATCAGAAGCCTCCTGAGATTTATCATAAGACTTTTGATATTCTCCGTCATTTTGCAAAGTCTCAGCTTCTCCAGTAATTCTAGCTGCATCATCATAAGTTTGAGCAGGTAATACGCTAAAACTAAAAGAGATTAAAGCTATATAAGCTACGATTTTTTTTATTAAAGTACTCATTTTCTTTTATACTCCTTAAAATATTAAAAATTAGCTTTGTTGCTCTTGCTCTAAAGTTTCAAGCTCTTTTACCATAGCTTCAAGTTCAGCTAAACGCTCTTTTACTTTAGTTAAAGCTTCATCACTTTTATCAAATTGTTCTTTTGTTTTATTATATAAAGCTAAATAAGCTTCTTTTGCTGTATAAAGTTTATCTACTAATACTCTATAATCTTTAGTTTCAGCGGTATACATAGCGTTTGCTTCATTATATATTGCCTCTGCCTGAGCATACTCTTCGCCATACATAACATTAGCTTTAATTTGACTTGCATTAGTATAATTTTCATCAGTCTGTTTTTTTAGTATCTCAGAATAAGGCGGCAAACCTTTATCTAAAACTAAATTATAATTAGTTTCAGCTGTAAGAAGCAGTTCTTTAGCCTTTTCCGCTTCATCTTTATTTTCTGCCTTCATAATGATATCTGCCTCTGCATATCCTTTCTCAGCGATATCATAATCGTTTTGAGCAAAAGTTTTAATTTCAGTATACTTGTTTACAGTCTCTCTTAAAGCAGTAACTCTCTCATAATCTTTTGTAGGTAATCCTCCGCAAGACATTACAAAGAAAGATAATGCTATTATTAGAGCTTTTTTCCCTTTTAAACTCATATTAATACAATTCCTCCTATTTTTTAATTATGTAAAAAAAATATATAAAAAAATAATATGTTAACAACATTATCGCTTAAATAATTAAAAAGTCAAGTTATTTTAATTATAGAGAGCGTACAATAAAATTTAAAGTAATACTAAAATCTACTATTATTATAAATTGTTTAAAGATAAAAAAGTAAAATGATTAAATTATAAATTAGTAAAAATATTAAATGTTTTAAAAATACTACTTGCATTTTTTTTATTATATAGTATAATGATTAAATCATTTTGCTGGTGTAGCTCAATTGGCAGAGCAGCTGATTTGTAATCAGCCGGTTGCGGGTTCAAGTCCCATCACCAGCTCATTTTTTTTAACGCTTTCTTTTTTCATATTAATAAATCAATTTTTATTTTCGATAATTACTTTATATATATTTTAATTCTTGTTGGGAAATTATTATGCCAAATTTTAAATTAAAAGACCTCATTAAAAAAAATAATTTTTTTGTAATTGCAGAATCAGGTTCAAATCATGAAGGCTCTATAGATGATGCTATTCAATTAATTAGAGAAGCTGCTAAAGCAGGAGCTGATGCTGTTAAGTTTCAAAGCTTTACTTCAAAAACTTTATTTGCACATAAAGAATATACTAAAATACTAAAAATACCAGAAAATGCTTTGGATAATGTTGATGATATAGTGTTAAAAAAAGAGTGGTATGAAACTCTATACAAAGAAGCTAAAAAAAATAAAATTATTTTAATGAGCACGCCATTTTCTGTTGAGGCTGTTGATGACATGGATAAATATGTGCCTATATACAAAATAGCTTCTTGTGATATAGACAATATTCCTCTTTTGAGAAAAGTTGCTTCTACTAAAAAACCTGTGATACTTTCTACTGGTTTAGCTACAAATAAAGATATAAAAAATGCATTAAATATCTTAAAAAATAATGAAGTAGCTTTGCTTCATTGCTCTGTGGAATATCCTACACCGTTAGAAAATGCAAGATTGAATAGAATAACTGTTATGAATAAACTTTTCAAAAAAAATATTATAGGCTATTCTGACCATACTATAGGTATAGATGCTCCTATTATAGCATATACTCTTGGTGCTAAAATTATAGAAAAACATTTTACAATAACTCCAGAAAAAAAATCAGGCGACCATATAATAAGTTTAGACACTAATTCTATGAAAGAGATGATTTCTAAATTAAAAGATACTTGCAATATGCTTGGAGGAGATGAAGCACTAAAAACAGAAAAGAAAATGAGCAAGCAAGAGAAAAAAGAGCTTGTTTATGCTAAGAGAGGAATATATCTTAATCATAGTATGCTTAAAAATGAAGTGATAACAGAAAAAGATTTAGTAACTTTAAGACCATCTGTGGGAATACCTGCTAAAGATTATGACAAGGTTGTTGGAAAAAAATTAAAACTTGATAAGAAATCTTTTACAGCTTTAAATTATAAAGATTTAAAAAAATAGTAATTAATATAATTTATTTTCTATAAATAAATTAAAAATACCACAAAGTAAACATAATCTATTTGATTTAATTCTTCAATATAGTATAATAAATAATAGTATAATAATAAAAATTTGGAGAATGAAAAAATGAAAAAATTGCTAGCAATATCTTTGTTTATATCTATGAGTATTGCCCTTCATGCTTATGAAACTATACCTTATATGTTTAATAATATTGTTCCTTACGGTGTATCTCCCGATGAAGTAAATCAAATACTTATGTCTAATAGTTTTATAACAACAGAGGGACAGGCTGTAAGTGGTACTTTTTATATATCTTCATATCCTGATCCAGATTTAGCTTGGTATAATCCTCAAACTTTGAAATGGGTTAATATAAAATTTACTACTAATAATATGTCTGATTTATTTAAAAGAGATTTAACTCTTTTGTATTTTAATTATACATTAGATGATGAGTTTAAATGTATGACTATAACTGCTGAAAACTTATCTGACGACAGCACTTTAGCAGGAAAAAATACTAAATGGGTTTATAAGTTCTTCTTCCACAATGATAAATTATTTGCAGTAAGTTCTCTATATCAGGGAGACGCTGCTTTAGAACAATATAAGCAAAGAAACCCTGATAATGAATATGCAAATCCTGGATATGTTATGTCTTCAGGTTTATTTAATAGAACTTTAAATGGTTTTATAACAAAATACGGCGGATTTAATAATAGCCTTGTAAAAACTTTAGATGATTTCACTTCTATGTATTATGGAAATTATATTAATGGACAGGCTGATACTTCTTTATCTGTATTTTACGCTAAATATGCTATGAAAAATATTAACTTTGTTGCTTCTTATGTTGATAATTATAGAATGAGACCTATCTATTACAGATTCCAAAATAAAATTTATGAAGATGTTAATGATATAGCAGATGTTCCTGTTGGAATACCGCCTGAAGTAAAAAAATTAAATAAAAATAATAACCAAACTGCTGCTGCTGAAAATAATCAGTAACATTAATAATTTTGTAATATTTAAGAGAGGCTATAATAGAGCCTCTCTTTTTATATATCATCGATACATTTTTTAGCGTATAACATAAAATATATATGCATTATCTTAATATAAAATTACATAAATAAAATAAAAAATTATGCTTGTACTATAAATATTTTTTGTTATACTTAAGAGCATCTCAATCTATAATATAAAAAAGGAATAAATTTTATGTCTGTTTCTTATGAAGAAAGCGGTGTAAGCAGAGAAGAAGGTTATAAAGCCGTATCTCTTATGAAAGAAGTAGTTGCTAAAACTATGAACAACAATGTATTAAACAACATTGGAAGTTTTGGGGCTATGTATGAACTTGGTAAATATAATAACCCTGTTTTGGTATCTGGCACTGACGGAGTGGGCACCAAATTAGAGATTGCATTCTCTATAAAAAAATATGATACTGTTGGAATTGATGCTGTAGCTATGTGTGTTAATGATGTTCTTTGTCATGGAGCTAAGCCTATTTTCTTTTTGGATTATCTTGCTTGCGGAAAACTTAACAGTGAAACCGCTGCTTTAATAGTAAAAGGAATAGCTGATGGGTGCTACGATGCTGGTGCTGCTTTGATTGGAGGGGAAACTGCTGAGATGCCAGGTTTTTACAAAGAAGGCGATTATGATATTGCTGGTTTTTGTGTGGGTGTTGTTGAAAAAGACAATATTATAGACGGAAGTAAAGTTAAAGAAGATGATGTTATATTAGGTATAGCTTCTTCTGGTTTTCACAGTAATGGTTTTTCACTTATAAGAAAATTAGTAAGAGATTATAATGCTACATTTGAAGATAAAAAAATCGGTGAAGTACTGCTTACTCCTACTAAAATATATGTTAAGCCTATTCTTAAATTATTAGAAAAATATAATATTAAGGGTATGGCTCATATTACAGGGGGAGGATTAATAGAAAATGTTCCAAGAGCTTTCAAAAAAGATTATAAGGCTGTAATAAATAAAAATAGTTTTAATACGCCTGAAATATTTAAGTATATTCAGTATCTTGGAAACATAAAAGAAGAAGAGATGTATAATACTTTTAATATGGGTATTGGTTTTGTAATTATTGTTGATAAAAATGAAAAAAATAGTATTATAAATGAATTAAAAGAAATGAAAGAAACTGTTTATGAAATAGGACATATAGAAAAAAATAATGGAGAAAACAGCGGAATATGTTTAATATAGCAGTATTAATTTCTGGAGGCGGAAGCAATTTAAAATCATTGATAGATAATCAAAAAGAATACTATAAAATAAATATAGTAATTGCTGATAGAGATTGCGGAGGGTTAAATATTGCTAAAAGTGCTAATATAGATGCAGTTTTAATAGATAGAAAAAAATATAAAGAAAAGTTATCAGAAAGAATTTATGAAGAGCTTAAAAAATATAATATTGATTTAATAGTTCTTGCTGGTTATTTATCTATAGTAGATAGTAATTTTATATCTAAATGGAAAAACAAAATAATAAATATTCACCCATCGCTTTTACCAAAATATGGCGGTAAGGGAATGTATGGAATGAAAGTTCACGAAGCAGTTATAAAAAATAAAGAAAAAGAATCAGGCTGCACAGTGCATTATGTAACAGAAATGGTAGACGGAGGCGACATCATAATGCAAAACAAAGTGAATGTATTAGAAGATGATACTCCTGAAATACTTCAAAAGAGGATATTAGTAGAAGAGCATAAAATACTTCCTGCAACTGTTATGAAATTAGCTTCTGAGAAATAATTTTTTTATTCAACTTTTTCCCGCCGCAAAAAGTGCAATTATTAAAACTTTATATCGTAAAAATATATATCAAATATAAAATGACTATAATAAATTTTAGCTAAAAATACAGTTTAATATATTTGTTATACTCAATCAATCTTCAAAAACATATCTATAAATTTTTTCAGACAAAGGTATGCCGTTTTTTAAATAATTTCTATAACAAGCTTCTTTCCTCTCGCCCGGTATTGTTATAGGTTTATTTTCATCTAATGGAGGCTCTTTTCTTATATCGTCTATAAATGACTGAACAGTATTTAAATAATCTTCATTATATACAAAAGGATCAACTATAAGCATAAATGTTGATAAATCTCTTTTCTTATCCATATCTCCATACATCTTAACCAAATTATTACAGTAAACATTTCCAATCAAAAGCCCCGTAAAAGCTTCTATCATAGTCATAATGACATAACCCTTAGCACCTCCAAAAGGTACAACATATTTTATTCTTTTAGGGTCTTCTGTAGGATTTCCATTCTCATCAACTCCCCAATTAATAGGGACTTTTTCATTATTATCGCGGGCAGTAAATATTCTCCCTAAAGCAACTTCACTAGTAGCCATATCTCCGAGTAAAAAGTCTTTTGCAGCAGGAAAACCATAACTTATAGGATTAGTACCAAAAAAAGCTCTTTTGCCGCCATAAGGTATAACTCCAGGATCTGTATTTGCCATTATAAGAGACACCTTTTTTTTATCTATTGCCATTTTATTGTAGTATGATAATGCCCCGCAATGACTATTATTCTTTATACCTATTACAGCAATTCCCTGTTTATCTGCAGTCTCTATTGCCCAGTCAGCAGCTTTCTTCATAGCAATATGTCCAAAACCTCCATCTGCATCCATTAATGCAAATGAAGGCTTTTTTGCCTCTATGTTAAAATTAGACTTTAAATTTACTCCTCCAGCTTTTATTCTTTTTATATAATGTTCAAGCCTCAAAACACCATGAGAATGAATACCCCTCACATCAGCATAACATAAAACATCAGCAACAATCTCAGCATCACACTCGCTAACATCTGCTAATACTAATTTTTTTATCACAGCTTCTTTTAAATCTTTAAAACTAACATTTATCATAACTTTAATTCCTGCATAATTTTTTATACACAATATTAAAGTTTACATAATATTTAATTAATGTCAATATATCATATCTTTTCACGTATCAAACTCTTAAACTTGTAAATAGCATAATTAAGCCCAAGCCTCAAATAATCATCTTCATCATATTTAGTTAAAACATATCTATCGCTTATTATCTGATACCAAGCCTCAAGTATTATTTTTCCCCAAAAATTAAAAGCAGTGTACAAACTCAAAATTCCTTCTTCCAAATAACAAAAATCATTTGGTTTTATATCTCTATTATTAAAAGCATAAGTAACCAAATTATTAATTTCGGCTTGCTCTATAGAAGTTATCTTTATAAAGCCCGCCTCTCTAACAAAAAACTTTTTATAACCTGTGCAAACTCATTAATATCTTTTGTGCTCCATTTATCAAGCAAGTTTGTAGCCAGCTCATCATTAATCTTCACATCAAGCCAAACAAATATATCATCATCTGTGTTTTTGTTTTCTTTAGCCTTCACATAATCAAGATTCTCTCTAAAAGTTGGTCTGTTAATGCTTATAATGTCTTCATCATTAAACTTTTCTCCCAAAGTAGAGCGGCTATATATTTTTACTGGCATAAGCTCATTATTATCAGCCTCTTTATAAACCGTCTCTTCTACAATGTATCTATTAAAAAACTCTTTGCATTTAAAAGTATTTTTTTGCATTTAATATACTCCTTTTTTACATTTTTATAGTTGATATATTTGATTGTAAACATATAATTTGATTAGGTTTTTATTATGAAGAAATTTTTATTAATATTTTATAGCATTACATTATACTCATATAATACTTTCTTCTTTCCGCTAAATAATTATTATACTAATAACTCTATTAATAATAATTTATATTTTAATAAGTATTTTCAAAGCTGTTTTAAAAACATATATAACGATTTATTTCTTTATCAAAATAATATTACATCAAGCATTTATTATAACTCTTCTATGATATCAAAAAATTATTTTAACTTTGATTACAAACAAAGTAAACAACCTTACGAATATTCAAACAGCACATTTTTATCAAACATGATAATGAAAGAAAAAGACAAATACAATTCATTTTTCAGAAATAAACATTAATTATTATATATAAGAACTTTGTATTTAATAAAAATTTTATATGTATTGTTAGTAAACTTCTTTGAAATAAAGAAGAAAAAATAAAGCTCCATACTTGATAGTATGAAGCTTTTTATTTTTCATTATATAAACATATAAATTATACTATACCAAAATATGAGCCTATGCAAGACAATATGATTAATACTATTAATATTCTGGTAGTTTTTATACCCTTACCTAAAATCCAGTACATTAATAAAAATACTAAAGCAGGCAATAAAGATGGTATAATTCCATCTATATAACTTTGTATACTTTGTTTTGATTCATTTACACCAATTTCAAATGGTATTGTTATATTTACTATTGAAGCAACCATAGCACCTATAACCATTAATCCTAATATAGAAGCAGATTTTGTAATATCAGATAATATACCAGAATTAGCTATATTAGAAAATATTGCAGAACCATATTTAATTCCATATTTTAAGCCATAATATCTAGCCAAAAAAGCAGGCACATTGATTATAAATATAAATGCTAATGGCCCAACTATGCTTCCGCTATTAGAAAAAGATACAGCAACACCTATAGCAATTGTTAAAAGAGTACCCCAGAAAAATGAATCTCCAATACCAGCCATAGGGCCCATTAAAGAAGTTCTAACAGCACTAATACTAGATGAATCAAAATCTTTGTTTTTTGAGTTCTCTACTTCCATAGATCTCAAAATTCCCATTAATAATGTAACAATATGCGGCGTACATGATACAAATTCAAGATGTCTTTTAAGAGCTTTAGATAATTCTGTCTTATCTTTATACAATCTTTTTAATACAGGAATCATAGAAAAACCATACATCAAATTTTGCTGTCTTTCATAATTCCAAGCAGAATCCAATGTACAAGATCTAAAAAATATACTCCAAAATTCTTTTTTATCTATTTTAGTTAAATCATTTTTATTTTCCATACCTACTATCCTTTATTAAAAATCATCATCATCTACAGAAGCTTCCGTAAGTGAATTTTTATTACTTCTATGATAAAACAATATTAAAATAATAACTAAACCAAATAATGTAACACCCAATACAGATATTTTTAGGAATGCAGCCAATAAGAACCCTAATAAAAGATATGGAACTAATTCTTTTATTAAAATCATTCTAGCTAACATAGCAAATCCTATTGCAGGAAGTATACCTGCAGCTACATCCATTCCATGAATAATAAACTCTGGTATTTTGCTCAATATTTTTTCTATAAAAGGAGTACCTATATAAAAAGAAAATCCAACTAATAATGATAATAAAATTTTATTCCCGATACCCGAAACAAATGCTATTATTTCTATTTTTCTATAATCACCCATCTCAGCATATTTATCTGCTAAATGTGCTGCATAAGTTAAAACGAACATCATCATTAAATTATCTAATAATAAAACTATTGTAGCAACTGGAATAGCTAATGCAACAGAAGCTCCTATTTCACTTCCTGTCAATATAACAAAAGAAGTACCAATTATAGCTCCAGAAGTTATATCCGGAGGATTACTTGCACCTATAGGAACTGCACCTAAAAATATTAACTCTAATAAAGCACCAGTTTTTATTCCTGTCTCCAAATCACCCAAAACAAGTCCTACAAGCGGAGCCATAATTATAGGTCTATTTATCATTGTAGAACCCATAAAAGAGTGCATATAACCTATAAAAGCAACTATGGTTATTAAAATAGCCTGCATAAGTAAATTATCATTCATATAACAACACCTTTATAATATTATCTTAACGTTGAAACAATATTTAATAATTGTTTTACATGTTCAATATCAACATCGCCGGAATCTTTATAAGTATCTTTAAAATAAGAACCAACTATTGCTGCATCAGCTATGCTAAGCTGTTCAACACAATTTTTATCTGTTAATCCTGCCCCAACTATAAGAGGGAAATCTTTTAATATATCTCTAAATTCTTTTATTTTATCAATAGAAGTTTCTTGACCTGTTGCATCTCCAGTAACAACTATGGCATCACAACGTTTTTGTGCTATTTCTAAATCTTCTTTCAAAGTTCTTTCAGAAAGATATGGCTGATATTTAAATCTTACGCCGCCAAATATAAAAGCATCACATTCCTTTCTATACATATCTATAAAAGCCTCATACGTATAATCATCTCTTGGAGTCAAATGCCCTGCTACAGAATCAAACTGTATAAAAGAGGCTTTATATTTATTTGCAAGATGAAAACCCATAGCATCGTTATTTAAACAGTTCACACCATATATAATATTAAATTTTGATAAAAGCAAATATTCAAGAACTTGTTCCATTTGATAGTAGTTGCCGTAATAATTTTCTACTGTCACAGCATCTATACCAGCTTGTAAATATATATCTATTTCTTTTTTAGCCCTATCTAATACATCTTTGTCATTTTCGCCTTTAAGATGAAGCATACCAATAATAGGTTTTTTATTCTTAAATAAATCTAAAACATTCTTTTTCATAAACAAAACTTATCCTTTATATAATACTTTACTATCTGTAGGAACTTGTCTTATTTCAACTTCAACCGAATCATTATTAATAAGATCTTTTAATAAATCTTCTTCCTGAGGTAATAAATTAACTGCTTTAGAAATATTTCTAGTACCTTCTCTTGTTTTAGTTCCGCCTAAATTAATACTTTTTATATAAGGAACATTTTTTACTATTTTATATGCATCTTCAACTGATTCTACAATAATCATTAACTTATACTTATCTGTAACATCTGAATTTAATGCTGCTATAGAATCGTCTATGTTTTTAATTACTAATTTTACACCTTGAGGTTTGGCCAACTTAATAGAAGTTTTTTTTAATTCATCAGAAGAAACTAAATCATTAGCAACCAATATACAATCTGAATTTAAATTGTTTACCCAAGTAAAAGCAACTTGACCATGGATTAATCTATGATCCACTCTTAATAAAAGAAACATATTACCTCCTAAAATTCATCATCTGATAATGTCTTATTAAACTCTTCATTACAATATTTAAAAGAATCTTTGCTATCATTAATAGAGTCAGTAATCAAACTTTTTATGTTAGAATAATTATCTTTTTCTAATAATAAAGCAAGCATCAAAGATAGATTCAATCCTGATATTAAATGCAAATTTGGATATTGATGAAGCTTTTCTAAAAAAGCATTATTTACGCTTCCGCCGTAAATATCTGTTATAACAATAACATCATCTTCTTTATATTTTGTTAATAATTCATCGATAGATTTATGAATATCAAAATTTTTATCCACATAGCAACAAAAAGATTCTAAACAATCAAAATTACCAGATATCATGTTGATTGATTCTTTTATACCAGAAGCAAAATTTCCATGACTAGCCATTATAAATCTAAACATATAAATACACCACAGTTTTTACATTAGTATAGATTAAATATATTTAATTGTCAACATATTATTTAAAATAAATTATAATAGTATTTATGTATATTATAGTTCTTATTTTTTATAATATTATGCATGAATATAGTTTTGAAAATTACGTATTTATATAGCTCTAAATCCATTTAAAATAAGTCTTCTCTGTCTGTGAAGGCTATCAAATAATTATTCTTCATTTCAATAGAATCTTCTGAAGCTTTAAAATTATTTAATGAAACAGAAATATCTTTAGCTTCAATAGTAGGAAAAGAAGGACTTCCATAAACATCTGCACTCACAAATATAAATGGATAATCCTTGCCTCTAAATTTTGTTTTGCTATATATTACAAATGACTGCCTATTGCCATTTAAAACACGATTATAAAAAAGCTCTTTTGATTGAGTATTAAAAACTGCATTACCTGAAAATGTTAAAGTAAATTTATTGTTTGGGAAATTATATCTCTTTGCTGATACATTAAATTTCTCTTCTTTAGTCCATTCAAAAGCAACAGCAATATCAGAAACAGAAGTAGCTTCTGTGCCGTTAATAAAAAGCTTTGTTGGATATTTTGAAGTTTGAGCCATTACAACATCTCTCTCTTCCGCTCTCTCTTCTTTAAGAATACTGTCTTTGTCTAAAGTATATTCATCAGATGCCCACAGTGAAGAAGTTATTTGCGTTAATGCTTTATTGGCAAAATTAAAACTTATAGATTTACTTTCACAGCCTATATACTGAATTCCTTCAATATTTTTTGATGAGTCAAATAATGCTAAATTATAATACTGCGTCTCTCCGAATCTTGGAGAAATTATATTTACAAATCTTGGATATAGTTTTTTTGCATCTTCGCTAAATACTCCGCTCTCTATAAATCCAACTCTCTTAAAGCTAATTAAATAATTATTTTCTTCCTCTTCGAACTCTCCTAAAAAGTTTGTAAAATCTACTTGGTCATTTTTATCGCCTGTAATTAGAAATGCTTTTATATTTTTTATGTTGTTTATAGCATCAATTAATTTCTGCTGAGTCATAGAGTCATATATGTCAATAAAATCACTATAAAAACCATTTTCATCTTCTCTAATAATCTCAAGCATAGTAATAGTGTTTTCATTTTTATGCATCTTAATAGAAAAATCGCTAAAACAATTAATGCAGATAATATTTCCTGTGTTTTCTTTTGTATGCACATTAGCCCATATCAAACTCATATAATAAGCATTAGAGTTTACAAAAGCACCAAAAGAAATATCCCCCGCATAAGTTGTAGCTCCTAAATAGGATTCTGATGAAGGAGAGCCTACATAATCTTTTGTTAAGCTCTCTGTAGCAGGAGTAAGTCCAACAGAAGAAGGATAAATTAAATATTTTCCTTTAACATCATCGCTTGTAAAATCTACTCTTTCATCTCTGTTGTTTGTTTTAGCAATTCTCACTTTATATGAAGAGCCGTTTATAATATTTAAACCCTCTTCATCTTTCATTAAATTTCCTTTTATATCAAATATACTCATATAATGAACCTTTAATAGTTTTAAAAAAAATTTTTATGCAGTTGCCTCAAGCACAACACTTTCTAAAATATCTCTGTCTTCAACTGTTATAGTGCCTTGCTTTGTGTTATATCCTTCTAAACTCACATCATATTGAAGAGTGTCGCCTGTTTTGTATGCATCAAAATATTTATCTTCTCCGTCTATTTTTATAACAGCATTTGAAGGAGCAGAAATAATCTTCACTTTATAAACATTGCCTCTTAAACTTAAATAATCTTTTACCTTTTGATTAACTCTTTCAATATTTCTGAAAAACTTCATCTTCATAACTCCCAGTCATTATTTTAAAATTTATATAAAGAGAAAAACTCACTCCCCTAATAGATGAGAAATCATTAAACTGTCTCTTACTGTTTTCCACATCAAAAGTAGGAGAGTCCCATTTAATAACAGGAGATAATGCAATTCTCTCACCTTCGTCATTAAGCTTTGACACCCAATAACGTGAAGCCTGATTCAAAGCAATAGGTATCATTGTATATGCCAAAAAAGATTCTCCAGCCTTAAGCTCCTTATAAACTTCTGCCTTTAAACATATATCATCAGTAAAACCTGCACTATCTCCTATATATGAGTTTCCTCCTTTGCTCTCACCCTCAGATATAGTAGCCCATAAAAAAGATTTGCTCATAGACTTAATATTGCCCAAACTAAAACAGTCAATTTTTAATTTGTCATCTAAAAGTTTATTAAGCTCCCCATCACCTTTAACTTTATTTCCAGCAAAATCTATATAATCATCTGCCATAAAGTTCATAAAATTATCTAAAACATATAAAATGCTATTTTTGAAATGTATCATATATATAAAACCCTATTTAAAAAATATTTAAATTTAAAAAATTTTTAAAAATAAAAAATAATTAAGGCTTTCTTATGTCCCCATCAAGCCTCACACTCTCATAAGATAAATCGCCAGAAATAAATACTGATAAATCTTTTATAGCAAGTTCTTTTAGCCTCAAGCTCTCATTTCTTATAAAGTTTATTAAATCGCTGTTTGATACAAAATTAACAGTGAGAAGCCTTGCCACCTCATAGCATATATAATTTTTTATAGCTATATATGGAAGTTTGTTTTCTTCTGTAGGTTCTGTATAGTTCATATTAAGAATTGTTTTTCTAAATTGTAGAGTATAATTTTTTAATTGGCTTTCAATAAAATCTAAATCCATATTATCATAGTCAAACATTGTAAATATGCTTTTAAAATAATTTAAATCTGGTTCATATATATACATTTATATTTCTTCCTTTTGTTATTATTTATATACTGAAAATTTTGCATTTTATTAAAAATTATTTTTTACTTTAATTGTTTGCGGGGACTAGCCCCCGCACCCCCAGTTCTTTTGTTGGCACAAAGAACCAAAAAGACTGCATTTTTAGCTAAAATAAAAATATTTGCATTTTTTGCAACTTTGACGAAGTCCACACAGCAACCGAAGGAAGTGCCTGTGGGTGCGAAGGCGGGAAAAAGTTGATAACACTTTTATAAAATATAAAAATTGACAAAACACAATCTTTTCAATATATACTAAGCCTCAAGCGACTTTATCTTTTCCTTTAAGTTTCTATTTTCTTCTTTCAAATAATTTATCACATCATTAGGCTTCATCTTCTCGCGTACAAGCTCCTCTGACTCTTCTTTGCTTATTATTACAAAAGAATCTGTAAGAGAAATATTTAAATCACTCTCTATTAAAACTTTGCACCTTCTCTCATGAACATCTCTAAAAAAATACCCAACCTTAGCAACAACATAATCATTAGCCTTAATATCTTTATGAACTATACTATCGTCTACAAAATGAAGTAAAGACTTTTTATTATTCATCATCTCTCCCAAAAAACATATATATAAAAAAACAAGAGAAGAAAAATAATTTTCCTCTCTTGAATAAAAAAATATTAAATATAATTAAGCATCTGCTAATTTTAAATCTATCTTACAGAAGCCGTAAGGGTTAGAAGCTACTGTGCATCTCTTTGTTCTGCTTCTCCACAAATTGTTGCCCAATATATCAACTTCTCTTATATCATGATTTAAATACACAACCTCTTTTATAGAAGCCATATCCAAAATATTAGATGAAGTTGTAAACATATAAATAGAAGAACCTGTCCATATATCAGTAAGGTTTTCTAATTGATACTTCTGTTCAATTTCATGGTCATCAGCAACTCTAAAAGCAGTACCTACAACTGTTATACCGCTTGTTACGGCATTAAATATATCTGGCTTAAATGCTTTATATTTGCCGTCATTAGAATTGCCTATCATAGACACATAATTAGAAAATAATCTAAATAATCCCTGAAGCTTCACATAAACATCTATAGGTATCACTATATAAAGTTTCTGCCCATTATTTTGCACTTCCATCTGGTCATTAAACAAATTGCCGCCTACAGCATAATTTAAATATTTTGCCAAATCTATAAAAGAACTAAAGAAATTATCAATATCAGTTTCTGTCCAAGAACTTATTGCTTTAGCAGTTAAATCAACTGTATTAGAACTCCCATACAAAGAAGCATCTGTAACTTTTGCAGCTAAATTTCTTTCTCTCAAAAGTCCAAGCCTAGACACTAACTTCTGTGCTATGTAATTTAATATCTCTTCTCCTGCTTTTTTCTCATCTTTAGAATAAAGTTCATTAATCTCCTCTATTCTGTTTATGTCTATGCCAATATAATATTCTTCAGGCTCCATCTTAAAAACTCTTGACTCATGTCTTGGATAATCATTAAATATATTAAGACCGCCCAAAGAAGTTCCGCCGTACATGTTTTTGAGATTAAAAGCAGTATTGTCTAAATCTCCGCCTATAGCACCTTGAGAGACTCCTACAAAAATCTCTGGTATATATTTACTTACAAAGTTTGTCTGCCCCATATATTTTGGAAGCTCTTGATTGATTATAGGAAAAAGTTTATTTTGTATACTTTGAAAATTTGGTACGCTCATTATTACTCCTTATAATAAATTATTAAATAGTTTTTAAAAGCACTTCTATATGAGAATTGGCATTGCCTCCGCGAATAACTATGCCAACCCCATTGCCGTCTAATGACTTTTTAAATCCATCAACAGAAGGCACAACTATATCGCCTGCAACTAAATTCTCTGCCGCAACACAATTAACATTCCCACTATAGCACACAGATATGCAATTAGACTTAAGTCCGAAATCCACATAACTATATGCATCTTCTAAGGCAACCCCAACAAAGGTAAACCCTTCTTCATATAAGGCATAAACTCCTTTTCCATCTTTATTTTTAATGGATACAGGAAAGCCTCTCTTTGGTAATTTATCTTCATCATTACCTATGCCAGATTTTATTATCATAGCGACTCCTAATATTATTTTATTTGTTTATATACACATAAATAACTATATTGTGTAATATAAGTTCTTTTATTCAACTTTTTCCCGCCGCAAAAAGTTGCAAAAAGTGCAAGTTCTTTAGCTTTATATATTTGGAATATGTATAAAATCTAAGGTAATACCTATTTTTGAGCTTGAAATGCAGCCTTTTTGATTTTTTGCTACAGGTAGTATGTACTCTCTTCTGTCATAAAAAGAAGTGGTGGCGTGGCAGCTAGACCATTTTATTTAAACATCCTTGAAATCTCTTCATACTTATTCTTACCCATAGCTGATAAACTAACTCTCTCATAACCTCCTACTCCTATAGGAACTAAATCATCTCTCACTATAGACATTATTTCTTCTTTGCTTAAACCAGCCTTAAAAAGTTTTTTAGCCTTCACATAAGTATCGCTCTCAGATTTTGAAGAGCATCTTACTGCATTCTGACTTTCTGCATATTCATTACACCAATCACCATAAGTAATGGCAGATAAATTTGATTTTTCTAAACTCTTTTCTGAAATCTTAAACTTCTCTAAAAGTAAATCTATTATCATATTTTGAAATACTTCATCATTTCTAAATATATTCAAAAACTCTTCTTTTGCTTTTTCTTTTGTTGCCTCATCATTAAGTTTATTTAAAATATTTTTTATGTTATTTATATACTCTTCATTAACTTCAATAACTCCGCTTGCACATAATAAATCAACACTTTTACTAGCAGGATATTCAACAGCAGCAATAGCCTTAATCTCACAATTCTCCCAATAAATAAACTCATCATCTTCTTTAACTTTTTTTCCAACCATCTCTATAGAAGGATAAAATGATTTTTTCTCTGTGATGCTTTCATCAAACCATTCTATAGTGGCATATATTCCAACAGCTTCATTATCTTTTTCTAACTTCAATACCTTACCAATAGCAGCTCTCTCTTCATCCTCTTTATGACCCATATAAACAAACACTTCAACATTTTTTTTCTCAAATGAAGATATAATCTCTTCTACATTCTTCTCAGTAATCTTATTAGTTTTAGTTTCTGAGAAAGTATTTTTGGAAACAGCTATATATTGTTTAAAACTATCTCCAAGAATTTTATATTTTTTTACTTTGTTTTCTTGCATATGGAATTCTCCTTTTTTATGTTTTATAATTTTGTAGTTTTGATAATTGTTATAGTTCTTATAATTTTTATAATTTTGATTCAAATTTATTTTTATAGAAAATAAAAAAGAGATTAAGCAAAAAACCTAATCTCTTTAATATATTTATAAAATATAGAGGATTATAAATTATCAATCTTTATCTATTGAATGCCTAATCCTAAAATAATCGCATTCTCCTAATAGCCTTAAACTCTTAAAATTCAAATCAAAGTATCTCTTCATAAAACTGTCATTTATATTATTGATGATGCCTTCAACAATATCACTTGCCATAAGTAAGGCGTTTGCTTGAGTGAGGTCAGCTAAATTTTTTGTTGCTCCTTTGTTCAACCCTAATGCTTTAATATCCACTCCCTTGTTTTTAAAAAGTGTTGAAAGCATGCTATCTCTAAAGCTATACCATTCATTAGCATCTATACTCTCAATTTTCTCTATCTTTCCGTATTTTGAAATAAATATTCCGCCGCCATTATTAACAAAATTTCTTATCTCCCTCTCAACCTCTTTTCTCTTACTGTCATTAAGCTCGCAATTTGACACAAAATTAAAACTATGCTCACCTATATTTTTTAAGTTCCTATTAAAACTATTGTCCATAGATTCCAGCACCTGCCAAAGCGAATAAGCACTATACAAAAAAGGCTTTCCTATTACATCGCCTGTAATATCTCCATAATTAGAATAACCTGCTATTGCCAAATCAAAATTTATATTTGTAATAGTAGAATTATTTTTATTTATTATGCTAATAGATTCAATCTCATCAATATCTTCTTTTGAAAAATTAAAGCTATTTATAGAAGAAACATCATAAAACTTAAAACCTCTTAAACCGTCAAGCTTACCCTTAAATCCATAATTCTTTGCAGACAAAACTTCTAATTTCGGAGTAAAAAAACAAAAGCCATAAACCAAAGAATTATAAGCAGCATTAACTATTAAACTCTTAAGCCCTCCAGCTCTTTTAAATTGTTTGTCTATAAAGTTGTAAGCATTTCTTACCTTTACACTCTCAAAATATTCATCTGTCTTTTCTAATTCATAATTAAAAGAATTAAAAATACCCCTATAAAATTGAAGTATTGGCTCTAAATAAATAGAGTTCTCCATTCTTTTACAAGTTAAAGCCCATTTGCTTGGAAAAGAAAAATCATCGCCAAAATCTCCTCTATTAGAATGCAAATCGGGCACTCCATTATAATAATTGTTTGTAGATATTTTATTTAACTCTTCATTTAGTTTTTCTATCTCTAAAGTCTTATCTTTTAATTTTGCATCATAGCTCTCTATTATTTTCTCTATTACGGTTTGATTGTTTTGAGTTTCATTATTCTCAAGCATTTTTATTCTCCGTTTTTTAATACTTTATAATATATATAAAAAATATAAGTGATTATAAGTAAATATTCACCGCACGTTAAACAAAATAAAAAATATTAATAAAACGAAAATTATAATTTTTATTATAAATATAAGTTTATTAACCGTGCGGAAAATGTATGCAAAGCAAATAAAAGCTTGGGTGGGTATTAACATTTCTAAACTAATACAAAGATAATTTAAACTACAATTTTAAAAATACACTATAAAAATAAAGGGCGGGGTATGTAAATAAAGTTTTAAAATTTAATTACACTTGCCCACCCTATATACTTTTTATACTATCTGTAACTTCTACAATATTTTTCTTTTTAGTTTTATACTGATATTTTTACTACCCACCCAAATTTTATATTAAATTTAGTCTTCATCTGCCGCCCAATTAGTTTGAATTGCTATAATAAAAATAATTGCTTCCCACTTGTACATTATACCAATTCTGCCAATGAGAAATTTTTATAGTGGCATCTTTATAGTTTTTTAATAAATCCTTTTTTGTTTTAACATCTCTTATAATATATATTGAAGGAGGAGGCGTTAAATCACAAACATTATTACTCACACTGCTGCAAGATAAAAAAAATAAATTAATCAATAAACTAATTAAAAGAACTATAAAAATCTTTCTTAATTGTATCAACAATATATTTAGTTTCATTATCCAAAACCTCATTAGTCATTTTATTAATAAGCATTGTACTGTTTGAAAAACTTTTTATTACATCAATTTGTTTTTCTTTAAATATTAAATCTTTATATAAAAAAGAATTACTGTTATTAAGATAATCTATTTCTATTTTTAAGTCATCTATCTTTTTATTTTTACTTTGCAAACTTAAATTTAAAAATAAAATATAAGAGCAAACAATTAATACAAATAAAATTATATAAGTATTTTTATTTGTGAGAATCTTTATTATTGCTATCACCTTTAATATTCCTTATTATCAAACTCAAATCAACCCCATACATCACAGAAGAACATCCAAGCATAAATATTATTATAGATATACTTGCTTCTTTGCTTGGTATTGTCTTATTAAAATAAACAACATAACAATATATTATTATACCGATTGTAAAAGTAATAAATTTTGTAATAAGGCTTAATTTTTTTCCTATGCCTTTTGAAGAAAATATTTCATCTATTTTTTTATTTAAACTTTTATTATTCATTACTATCACCCTAACTTATTTGCAAAAAACACTATGCTACCTATAATTGTGCTAAGTGCAACTATTACAGCACCAAGTCCTATGATTATATTTTTTATTTTTACTATGCTCTTTGTTGTAATACTATCTTGTAATGCAGATTTTATTTCTTTAATGTCAATTTTAGTTGAAGAGATTTCTTTTTCTATAAAACTTCTTGTATTTTGATGCTCTTTTAATATGTATTCTAATTCTCCTAATTTAAATTTTATATTATTAACATCTTTATGTATGTCTTTTAAGTTTTCTTTATTTTCACTCATGTCTTTGTTAAAACATTCAAGCATATTAATAATACCATTTCCATTTGGAGTACCATTATTATTTATACCCACTATTGTCTCTATTTGAGTTAATCTGTTTTCAAAATTATTTTTTTTATTATAGCTTTTATTATAATTAAATATTTTTTTGTCCAAATTATTAATCATAAAATACCTTAAATATCTTTTTATAGATTTTCTATTTTTTTATATCTTTTAATTCTATCTTCCAAACCATTGTATCCGCCGTTAATCTTTTTAGTTACCTTTCTTATATCATCAACACCTAAAAGACCTCTATTTATCCAATAACAGCAGGCAACATTAACAGCAATATTTCTCTCTAAAAGCCAATCAGGATTATTAACCAAATCAATATTAAGAAGTTTTCCATAATGTATATAATTGCTTTTTCCTGTAAGCTGTATTATTCCTCTTCCTCTATATTTATATCCCTCATCAAAATTATTGCCAAGCCTTCCTCCATATACTCTATTTGCAAGAGCTTCATCTCCTCTATATAAAATATTCTTTGCCTCTTCAAGAGTATTAAAATATTTTGGAAAGACTTTTATTAAAACTTCTGGTCTATATTTAAAACTCTCCTCAAGTCTTTTATAATTTAAACTCTCATGACTAGTTTGAGCCAAAAACATTTTTATATCTTTTTCTTTAGTAATGTTATAGGCAAGTAAATATTTTTTTAATATACTCTCCCAAGATAAATCTATATTAAGTGCAACTAAATATTTTTTTATGTCAATCATATATTAATACCTCATAATATTTTTTTGTACTGAGTTTTTATTTTAGCTCTAGTATCTTGTAAACTATTTAATACACTAATTTGACTTTCATTTAGCAAGCCTTTTTCTGCTAAACTATTAAGCACATCGTCTAAAAGCTCCGCTCTCATACCATCTATATTATTAATATATTGACTTTGCCTCTGATTGACTATATAAGCGTTATACTCTTCTTTAGTGATCAAACTATCGTTGTATTTCTCTTCAATAGACTTTTCTGTAATATACTTTTTATAGTTCTTTTCTACTATCTTTTTATTTTTATCTAACTCTTCTAAACCCTTCTCAATTAAAATAATATAATCATCTTCATAATTTTTATTTAATTCTCTTATAATTCCATTATCAATTATTTCATTATCTTTAAGAACAATAATTTTTTCTTTTAATTGCTGCTCTAAACTCTTTACTGTACCATCTTTATTATAAGCTCTTATATCCGTCTGACTTAAATCATTACTATTATGCTCTTTTATAGCTTCATTAGGCTTTAACTTAAAATCATCAATACTCTGTCCTTCAACAAAATAACATCTATAAGTATCTTTATTATATATAGCAAATATCATTTTAAACTCCTTCTATTATATCGCTCACTTTTTGACCGTTAATAGATAATAGTTTATATATTCTTTTTTGGTAGTTGTCTACTACTAAGTCGTTTGTATATTCTTTTATTTGTTTATTTGTGTTCATATTTATATAGAAATATCCTCCACCAGTTAAACTTCGACCATCAATATAATATTCATAGTTTTCTTGAAGTGAAAATACACCTGAAGCGCCAATAAAGGCTGCCACAGGTGAATATGGATTTTTAGAGGAAATAGCTCCTGATAAATTAGGCATACCATAAGGCTGTAATCCATTAATACGAGCAACACCTGACTTTGAACCTTCTGTCCTAAAAAATGCGCTTTTATCATTAAATATTATTTGCCAAGTAGTAGCAACGTTGTACATCTTCTTAAACCAAACAGATGGCTCTTCGTTATTGTTAAAATTACCATTTACATCTGGGTATTGTACATAATACGGAGCTATCATATATCTTAAAGCTAAGCTCTCTCCAAGTTCCTGAACATTTTCTACTGGTTTTAAAGCTTTATTTAAAATAAAATTTTTATCTGGAGTTAAATTAAAAGTTATTTTTTCACCTGCGCTTATAATATCATCATCTTCATATTGTAAAAATAATAAATATACATCCATATCATCTTTATTTGCTTTGCTTATAGTATATTTTATTAATTTGCCACTACTTGAAATTATACCTGTAGTATCTGAAAATTCAGTTTTTATGTTAAAATAATTTTCTACAATAGGATTATAAAAAATTATCTGAGCACCAGCACCTTCTTTTAAAGTATATGACCCTGATAATTTAACAGTATTATTATCTTGTACAAACTCTAAAATATAATTATCTATTATTGTTTGGCTTCCCATAAATGCTTCACTTAATCCAAATAAATATTTATCTTGATTTCTTAATTCTCTATTCTTTAATCTCAAAAAAATGTTAGACTCTAAAGGTACATTAATTATTTGAAGCAATATATTTGAAGAATTAAATACAAATTTGATTTTAGTATTTATATTTATTTCAATCTCTTCTAAATCATATAATTCATTAAAATTAAAAAACTGGTTTATAATAGAATAGTTTTTATAAATATTACTATCGCCATCTATAGATTTTATTATTAAATTAATATCGTTTTTATTTGTGTTTTCAATATTGCAGCTTAAAATATAACTTCCATCTTCTTGCTTTGTAATAGCTGCTATATAATTATTTGTACCGTCGTTAAGTAATAACTCAATATTTTCTGGTATATTATATTTAAATCTTGGAAAATCATATTCTTCTGTTTTATAAACTAAATTGGTTTTAGAATTATCATACAAAATATTGTTCGCTAAATTTGAACTTCCAGTTGGAATTTTATTTTCTATATCTTTTTTTAATTTTTCTATGGCAAGCTGAAGATTATTTGTATTATCTCCGAAAGAAGTGTTACTATCATCATAAAATATATTAGAAGCTTTTGACAATATTTCTATTTTTTTATCTCTTAGTAAATTATTCCATACAGGATTCTCTGCATAGTCCAAAACCAAATAAAAAATTCCATTCTTTATTATTATTTGATTTTTGTAAATACGTTTAATACCATCAAACCAATTTATTATTTCAATTAGAGGCTTAACAAAATCGTAAATATCATTTTCTTCTCTATAAACAAAATTTTCACTCACTGCAAAAAACTTATTTTTATATTCTAAAATATCCCCTGCATTATAATTAATCCCAATTTCTAAACTCTTGAAAGGTGTAAGTATAGAGCAATTAGATTCTAAATAATAATCAGAATCATCACTTAAAAAATCTTTATTTACCTTATACAAATAGCCATTGTGTTTTATAATATCATTTATTTTATAATTAGTTTTATTATAATAATTTTTTATAGGATAATCTGTATCAAGACTATTAATCTTTTTTGCTATATAATCAAACATCCAAGAGCTTAATGTTGTATTATAGGCTGTAATAGAATATTCAAATTTTTTATTTAAATGATTTATTGATAAAAAAATTATACTCTTAAAGTTAATATCATTTTTTATTAGGTATATTTTATTTTCTTCTACCTCTTCCAATTCTCTGATACAATTAATTTCATCTAATAAAACAGGATAAACTCTAACACCATCTAAAATAAACTCCATTTCCTCTAAAGCACCAT
Source organism: Brachyspira pilosicoli (assembly GCF_036997485.1). Classification (NCBI taxonomy): domain Bacteria; kingdom Pseudomonadati; phylum Spirochaetota; class Spirochaetia; order Brachyspirales; family Brachyspiraceae; genus Brachyspira; species Brachyspira pilosicoli. Next base: position 764,338 of record NZ_JAWLPU010000001.1, read on the forward strand.
TTATACCGTATCCTATATCAACACAAAATAATTTCTCACCTTCAAAAACTTTTATCTGACTGTTATCCTTACTTAGTTGCAATGAATTATTTATTTTTTCTAAATTAAAACTATTCTCGCTTATCTTGTATTGAAAAGGAGCTTGTAAATTATTTTCATTAAGAAACATATATATTTACTCCAAATTTTTTATTATGATTGTTTATTATTTACAGATTTGTTTCAAAACATATTGAAAAGAATTAATATAAAAAGCTAGTTCTTTGTGAATCATAGCCAAAATGCAAATATGACAACATATAATTGTTAAGTTGTATATTGAAAATTTTTAAGTTTGTAAAAATCAAATTTTTAATTTTAATTATTTGCAGGGCTTCGCCCCACACCCCAGTTCTTTTGCAGCCGCAAAGAACCAAAAAGGCTACATTTTTTATCTTCATGTTTTTTTAATATTAATCTATAACATTTGAACTTTTCATGAATCCTATACTACAAGGTTATAAACTTTTATAGAAACCTTTATTTGCTGCGTACCAAAAAATATAATGTAGCTCTTATACTATTATTGCCGTTATTTTTTAAAGCCAACACTGGTTTCTTATCTTCCAAAATAGGAAAGCTCATTAAATTTGGAAGCCCGCTAAAATTGCCTATTATGTTTTTTTGAAACTCGCCTCCAAAATATTTATAGCTTGCATAACTTCCAAAATAGCCTATCAAAGGGGCACTATCAGAAATATCACTAAAAAGTCCAAATGAAGATAAGCTTATAAGGGCATTAGTATCACCTTCTATTACTCCGCATACTTGTAAATACTCTAAATCTTCCCTCCAATTCAATACCCAATTTTGATTGCCTTCTCCTGTTTTTGTTATAACTTCTTTTAATACAAAAGTAGAATTATTTTTAATGCTTTCTATTTTGTTGTTTATATCTTCAATATATGAAGGCACTCCAATAGTTCTTTCAAACATATCATTAAGAACGGAACTTGTTATTGAAGTTGTTATATATCTTCCGCTTGCTATTCTAAATTTTTTGCCTGCATAGATTGAACTTAAAAAATAAGTACCTCTTAAACCTTCTTTGTTAAACCAAAAAACTTCATTTTCTTTGGGCATATATTTGTCATTTCCTATGTCTCCAATTATAGGATTTAAATCTGTTATTTTTTTATTTGTGCTTGGGTCTATTACTTGAAGTATGGAATCATTCAAAAAAGAAAGTGAAGTAGTTAAAAGGCCTGTGCTTACTGCAACATAATCAGCATTTTTAAATGGGCTTAAAAGAGGTATATCGAAATCTAAATTATGAACCTCTTGTAATGCATTCTCATCTGTAAATGGATTATAGGTGTTTGCAAGCCCGAAATAATTTAATATAGTTCCTGATGACATAAAATTTCCTTAAGATAAATTTTTTAAAATAATAGAATAATAGATATATTATTTATATACTTGCACTTTTTGGTTCTTTGACGAAGTCCGCACCGCGAAGGCGGGAAAAAGAACAACAAAAAAATTGACAAACTTAAAATTTTTACTATATATTGAGATTAAATTTGGTATTTTTATAGTTTATGAATTAGCTCTCAGAATAGGTTAAAAGAGTCTCCAACTTCTTCCTTCGCTCTTCTTGGTCATATAAATAATTAGTGCGTTTTACATTCATCTTTGATAATTCCGCATCAACTGTTAAATGATTATTTTCAAACTTATAATTAATGCTCCTCACATTCATCTCTACAGTCTTAGAACCACAGTCAAAAAAACATATAAACTTCTCATAAAGTATATTGCTTCTCTCTGATGTTATTATAATATTTCTTTTGTCATATCCAGAAACATCAAATAAAGCAAAACCATTTTTGCAATACTTTCTTTGCGTATGCTCTCCGTCTTCAACCTGAAACAATGCACTAACATTACTTTCTTTATCTTCTAAACCATCAGAAAAAAATATAGCTATCTTCGTAATATTATAAACATGATTACATACATCTTTATAATATTTATCTATATCAGAAAGTTTCACACTATTTTGTTGTTTGTAGTTTGGATATTTTCTTGTTTCTATTGCACTATCAATATCTATTATATCGCTTGAATAAACTTCATTTAAATGGCTTTCTATAATTGTAAATTCATTGAAATCTATTATTTTATAAAAATTGTTTGTGGGCTTTAATATGCACTCTACGCATTCATTTATATTAATATCTGTTAGGTTGTAATTTATGTTTTTTAGCTGAACGCTCTCTTTTTTCTCCTGATTAGTTAAAAACTGATAAGCATATTTATATGCAAGGTCATAATTTTCAAGCTTATAATTAAGTTCAAAAATATCTGTTTTTATGCCTATCTCTTTTTCTAATGGTATTGCAGGATATAGTTTATCTGCACCAACTATCTTTGGAAGAGCTCTATAAACTTCTTTAATTTCCCCATTTTCATCTGTAATGCTGTCTTTCATTTTTATTATATATCTGCTTACCAAATCTGAAGAATCCTCTGTATATTCACTCTCTGAAAAATGATTATTATGCCAATTAATTTTTTTAGTTGGAATGTTAGAAAACTCTTTAAAATAAAATGTATTATTAATATCAACACCCCAAGAGTAGCTTTTTGATATATTCTCTTCTACTTCATCGAGTATATCAGAAACATTCTTACCGCTAAAAGACATTGTTATTTGTTTATCGTTATTTAAATCAATGTTCTTCTCATCAAAAATTATTCCCATCTCTTCTATTTTTTCTCTAAGAGATAAAACTGTATCAAGAACACCTTTAGTAGATTCTAAAATTAAATCTCCTTGTATGTACTGATGAAGAAGCCTTCCCCATATAGGAATAACTGTAACATTTAAGCCAGAATTATCTATGCTTTCAATATAGCCTACAAATTTTTTATTGCCATTTAAAAAATATTCTACTTTATCGTTTATATTTATATTGTCTAATGTAATATTAAAACTTATTTTGCCAGAGCTTCCGCCTCTTTTATTTAAATTAAACTCATAGGTTTTGTAAAAGTTTTCTGTATATATTGTTTCTCTTTCTGTATAATATTTATTATTATAGTAGGGAATTATTTTTATATAGCTTCCTGTCTCTTCAAATTTTTTATATTCACTTGGAGGAAGTTTATATATACCGCTTAAAAAATGATAAGGCATAATCATATTAAAACACCCCTTCTATATCTTATATAGGCATTTGTGCAAGTTTGATTGGTGCCTAAATAAAATATATTATCTCCAACATTAAGCTCTGGTCTTATGCCTTTATAATCATATATAACGCCATTTATTTTTAAAGTTTCTCCATCAAAATTAACTATGCATCTTTCAGTGTTTATGTCATTTATGTTTGCCTCTATTCCAAAGTTTTGCTTGTTTGCAAATAAGAAATAAAGCTCATTTCCTATTATATTATCAAACTCTAAACTAAATGATACTGCAGTAGGAACTAAACTCAAAGATTTATAATATATATCTTGCTTACTTTCATTTGTAATGTTTAATTTATAAGTGTCTTCTTTTTGCCTTAAAAAAGTTTTATCTAAAGATTCAAGAGAAATATTTATAACGCCTAAATTGTTTATATATTTTACAGTATATCCCCCAACAGAAGTCATTATATATTCTGCCTCATAAATCTCATTTTCAAACTCTATTCTTATAAAATATCTATTTGAGTTATTTGAAAGAATCATAGTGGTGTATTTTGTATATTGAGATTCTATTTTTACCCATTTTCCTAAATTATTTTTATATTCGAAAATAGGTATTGCAAAATCAAGTTTTCTTCCTGATGATATGATTCCTATACCAGATTTTATTGATGTATATTTATTACCTTCTATTGTTTTTAAATCTACTTTTATATCTGATAATTTTATCTGAGAACTCAAATCTATTAAATCCAAAATCTCTTCATTATGCCCATTTCTAACAATTAACTTAAAATTATATGACATATTCTCTCCAGATATGTTATTTTTTATATAATCTATGTAAAAAATATAAGTGATTATAAGAAATGTTAATAAACTGTTAATAAGTGCATAATAATTATCAACTTGCTAACTAAATTTTAAAATAAATTTTTTATAAATTTTATTTTTGAATTTATGAAATTCATATAATTTGAGGTTTGTTTATATAAAATAACTTATCAACATCTTATAAAATAATTTTTTTATTTTCTTCTTATATATAAAAGTTATCAACATATTAACGTTATAATAATAACAATAAATTTTTAAAATTTAAAAATATATTATATTAATATATACAAGAGAATATAATAGTTTAAAAATTGAATTCAAATATAATAAATTATCTAATGAATTCAATAATTAAATATGTTGATAAGTTGTTTATAATGTTGATAAGTTTAAATAAATATTATGAATTTTTAAGTAAAATTTATATAGTAAATTTATAATATAAATTCATATTATAAATTCATTTTTTGAATTCAAAATTAGATTTTTTAAAATTTGTATGTTATAATAAAAACATGGGAAAAACTCTTTATACAAATAAAAAAATAAAGTTATTAATATCTAACATTATCTATGATATACAAAACTATAATTTCACAATATCCAAATATGTAGAAAACATAGATAAAACTGATGAAATAAATGAAGATAAAGATTCAATTATAAGACAATCTTTTCTCATAAATATAACAATGAAAGCACTTAATGATTTTAATGATATAACTTTGGGTAATTTATCATTAAATAAAAATATAGACAATATAAATATTCTTATGAATAATGTAATAGATAATTGCTATAATTTATTTATTTCAAAAAGGGTAAAAATAAAATTAGGAGAAGAAATAAACAATAATTTTAATGTATTGATAGATAAGAATAAGATATCTAATTCTATATATTACGTATTTTTATTTATTTATAATTCAATAAAATCTAATGGTTTTATCGATGTATCATATAATTTTGTTAATTATGATGATGAAAGATTTTTATTTTTTAATGAAAATAATAATCTATTAAATTTTAGTAAGGATAATATTCTTATAAGTATTAGTTTTGATTCTAATAATATACCTGAAGATATAAAAAGAAAACTTTTCAAAACACCATTAATAAGTTATAATGGCAGATACTTTAATAATATATTTTTATATACAGCTTACTATATGATTAATAAGCATTCTGGAAATATTTGGTTTGATAGTATAGGAAGTAAAAGAAGGATAAATATTATATTTCCTATAAAAAGTGGTTTATGAATTACGTATTTAATTATTTGCTTTTAATATTTTACTTATTATCTTTTGTAATAGGTTTTTCTACTATATTTTATTCTATTATTTATTATGTAATAGAGAGAGTTTTATGGCTTAAATATTATATAATATTTTTATTTACATTCAGCATATTAATTTTTATAAGGACTATAAGACTAATAACACTTTTAACTCTACCATCTTTTACTTCTAACAATATTTTTAATATGCTTTATTTCTTTATATTAACTTTGGCTATGGCATTAATGCTTTATTTTATACCTGCATTTTTATACAGGTTTTTAAAAATAAAATGGAGTTTGAAAACTAATATATCATATTTAATTTTATCTGTGTTTTATTTTGTATTAAGTATTGTAGGAATACTCACATCATTTAATATATATATTTTATCAAGTATGATATTTTATATATCTATATTTTACTTACTTATAAAAGGTTTTTTAAATTATAAAAATATAGAAGATAAAACAATTAAATTTATAGTGAAAGTTTTAGGTATAATAACTATACTAATTTATCCAGTTCTTATATATCAGCTAATTATTTATAGAAAAGATTTTATGAATACAAATTCTATAGATGTAACTTTAATGTTATTTTATACATGGTGGAATTTAGTGATGTTAGGATATTTATTATGGTATTTTATAAGTATGATAAAATCTAATAATATGAGGATATCTAATAGTTTATACAATAATAATAATGATGGGGAAAAAGATAATAATATTAAGTTGGAAGAAAAATCTGATTATAATGATTTTAATTTAACTAAAAGAGAGAAGCAAATATTGTCTTATTTATTATCTGGTAAAACGAATAAAGAAATATCCTTAATTTTTGATATATCATTAAATACTGTTAATAATCATGTAGCAAATATATATTATAAATCTGGTGTAAAAAATAGAGTTGAACTTGTAAATAAATTTTCTAAGTATTAATTAATTTTTAATAAAAAATAGCAAGTATTGTATAATACTTGCTATTTATAATTTTTAATTAATTAATTTTATTCATCTATAGGCATAGCATCTATAATAGAATTAGCCAAAGAATTTAATACTTCTTTTCTTAGAGCACCATCTTTCATGTACATTTCTAATCTTTTTTTAGCCTCAGCAACTTTTTCTTCTCTAATATCTGGAGATTGTTTAACTATGTCTATTAATTTTTTATTTTGCAAAGCTATTTTAGATTCATTAGATATTTCAATTTTATCTGAACCTAATTGAGATGGACCATCTGAATATTTTACTTTAGAATTAAATTGTATATTTTGTGTGCCGCCTATTTTATCAATTGTCATAATCTGACTCCTTACATAGTATATTTTCGGCATTAGCTTTGCATACTTTAGATTTTCTATTATCAATAATGATGCAAAATTCTCCTTTATCAAGTATACTATTATTGCTAAAAAAAGCAAGCATATTAGAAGCTTTGTCTCTTATGATTTGTTCAAATTTTTTAGTAAGCTCTCTTCCGATAACAATGTAAGTATTTTCTCCAAATATGTTAACAATATCTTCTATGCATGCTTTTATTCTATGCACAGATTCATATAATACTATGATATTTTTTTCGTTTATATATAATTCTTTTAATTGATTTTTTCTTTTACCAGATTTATTAGAGAGAAAACCTACAAATAAAGTATTGCCGGAGACACCAGAAGCAGATAGCAAAGTAGTAAAAGCAGATATACCTCCAACGGGAATAATTTTAATATTATTTTCTATAGCCTTAGTAATTATGCTCACACCTGGGTCGCTTATACAGGGAGTGCCTGCATCGCTTACAATAGCAACAGAATTTCCATTTAAAATATTGTTTATATATTCATTAATTTTTTTTTCTGTTGAGTGGCTATGATATGAGTATATAGGTTTTTTAATGTTGTATGCATTTAGAAGTTTAAGAGTTACTCTTGTATCTTCTGCGAGAATGAAGTCAACATTATTTAATATTTTCAAAGCTCTTATAGTAATATCTTCTATATTTCCTATAGGTGTAGCCACCACATATATAGCGGATTGTTCTATGTTTATGTTATCGTTTAAGTTAATATTTTCCATATTTTTATTTTAATTTATAAAATATAATTTGCAATAGTTTAAATGTTTCACATGAAACATTTTCAATATATTTGTAAAAAAGCTATTTAAATATATAAACAAACTATTACTAAAAAAATAAAAATTCTAATAAATTAAACATAAAAGCAAAAACAAAATGTTTCATGTGAAACATTTAAATTCAGCTGCTAATTTTTAAAATGTTTTAACCGAAATTTATGCATGCGAGGATGATAATATGACAGAGCAGAAATTTTATTATAAATCTAATACTTTAAAAGAATTTAATTGCCAAAATGATGATGAAAAACTAATAGATATATTAAGCAGTAAAGGTTATAATATCTACTCAATTAAACAGAAAACTAATCAGCTTATACCATATCATGAACACCCTTCCGAAGAAATGGTAATAGTTTTAAGCGGTAAAATTAGGTATGTTGTAGAGGAAGAAATAGTAGACCTTGAAGAAGGTGATGTTATTAAAGTGAAACCTCATTCTATACATTCTATGATTAGTATAGCAGAAGAAATTTATTCTAACCTATTATTAATATTTCTTTAATTATTAATTAATAGTTCATCTGTATTGTCTGCTATATTTTCTGTATAATCTCCATTGCAGATCTTATTAAAATCACAAAACTCGCAGTGTGTGCCTATCCTTTTATCAAATGCCCTATCATATCTTATATCGTTTATTATCTCGTCAAACCATTCGCCTATATATTTTATTGATTCCTTTGTAAAATCTATTGTATCAAATTTGTCTTCATCAAAATGGTAATATGAACCATTTGTTACATTGAAATTTAATGAGTCTAATATAAAAGCATAAAGTTTAAGCTGAAGAGTTTTTCTTTCTCTCTCTGTATTATCTTCGCCTAAATCATAATACTTATTTGTTTTATAATCCACTATCTGTAAGGAACCATCAGCAGATAAATCTATCCTATCTATACGTCCAAATAATATATAATCTCTTATCTTTGTTTCTTTATAGCTTTCTATTTGATAAGGTACTTTTTGTCCAAAAGAATTAAAGAAATTTGAAAGCATATATAACCCTTTCTCCCCAAGCTCCTTTTCTTCTTCTCTGCTATTAAAAAAAGACCTTATGCCGCTTCTCTTCCAAACCTCTCTAAATATATTGTGCAAACTCTCTAAATTTCTCTCTTCTGCACGTAGTTGATAAAATTCTTTGCAAGCTAAATGTATAGCATTACCAAAAATAAAATATACATTTACGCCTCTTTTATATTTTTTAAAAGGCTTCTCTATATAAGTGTATCTATACTTTCTCGGACAAAGTAAATATGTGGACATACTATACTCGCTAAATCTTTGAAGTTTTTTTGATTCCATATTTTATTTATTATTATTTGTATATTTATTTAATAGTTCAACTATATCAGTATCAGAGGTTAAATCAATAGCCTTATCATCATTTACATTTTCTAAATTTGCATTAGCATCATTTTTTAATAATATCTCTACTGCCTTATAGCTTTGTGAAGCAGCAGCAAAATGCAAAGCAGTCCATCCATCATAATCTTGTGCATTAATATTAGCACCATATTTTAATAAAGTATTTATTGCAGATATTTGATTATTCATAGATGCCCACATTAAAGGTGTTGTTCCTGTATCATCTTCTATATCTACAAGATTATTTATTTTCTTTGCAGAATAAGATTGCATTATTATATCTATTATATCTGAATATCCTTTCGATGCTGCTATATGTATTGCCATAGCAGAATCTATACTGTCTCTTGCCTCAAGATTAGCACCATAATTTAAAAGCGTTTCAACGATTTCACCGTATCCATAATAACAAGCAAGAAGAAGAGGAGTATCTCCATCTGCATACCATTTTTCATTATCATTAGTTATTATAGTATCTTTTGGAAGTTTAACTTCTATATCTATTTTTTTATTTTCTAATAATTCCTTTACTACTATTATGTTGTTATATTCAACAGCTCTATGTAACAAGCTCCAACCATACTCGTCCTTTATATTAACATCAGCTCCAAGTTTTATTATATTTACAGCAATATCTGTTTTACCGTCTTTTAAGGCATTAAATAATCCTTGGTTATTAGAATCATATTTTAGATTATTATTTTGAGCATAAATATTAGAAATTAATAAAATTTTAAATAATAATATAATTAATGCTATTTTTCTCATCAAGCCAGCCCCAAAGTTATGTTAATTATATTATAATACATTTTAACACAATTATCAATATATCACATAAAATATATCTTGAAATAATTTTACTATTTTTATAAAGCAGTTATATTTATAATATATAAGACTATGATTAGACTAAAACGATATAGTATAAATTTACAGTATATTAATTTTTATACGGCTTGTATTTATCTAATAACTTTTTTATAGAATCGTATTTAAAACCTTTTCTCATTAAGGTCCTTATAATATAATCATTTCTTTTATCTTTATTTTCATAGATTTTATAATATTTTCTAATAGCATTTTTTAATGATCTTACTTCATTTTTTTCTGTTATTAAATGAGAAACTCTCTCTATTGTTTTGTTTTTTAATTTAGCTTTTTTAAGAGCATCAAGAATATATCTTTTGCTTTTGCCTTTTAATTTTAGGCTATTAACAGTGATTTTAGCAAATCTTTTATCGTCTATAAGTTCATATTCTTTGCAATAAGCTATAGCATAATTAATAAATCTTTTTTTATGACCTTTTTTAAGCAGCTTATCTCTAAGCATACCCTCACTTAAAAAACCTCTTCTTAAAGCATTAACAGCAGATTTTTTAGCAGCAGCCTCATAAGCTCTCATTCTTATATGCGGTATTTCATCATATTCTAATTCCATACCTTCATAAATATCAAGTTCATAAGTTCCGTTTTTTGGTATTGTAAAATATTCGCCGCCGGATACTTTTATGTAGATTTTATCATTTTTTAATTTCATTTTAAGAATAGTCATAAATATAATATATATCAAAAATATCAGTTTTTCAATATTATAGTTTATATAACCGCACGGTAAACTAAACAAAAAATTAAAATAATCTTAGATTGCAGTTTTAATTATATTGTCAAATTTGTTTAACGTGCGTGAAATAAACAAAAAATTTAATAAAAGCTTGGGAGGGAGCTAACATTTCTAATTAAGCAAAAAAATAAATAAAGATTAATTTTTAAAATACAAACATCAAATTTAAAAGGGCGGGGAATTTAAGTAAATTTTAAAATTTAAATTACATACCCCACCCTTTAAATCTCTTTATTTCATCTCTTATTTTTGTTTAATTTTTCTTTTTTGTTTTTAAAAGTAATTCTTGCCCCCACCCTGGGATTTTTTAAATTTTTTGATTATACACCGCACGGTAAACTAAATAAAAAATATAAAATAATTTTTAATTACAGTTTTTATCATTTTTCTAAATCTATACACCGTGCGTTAAAAATTAATCTTAATTTTGACAAACTTAAAAATTTAAGTATAATCTACGCATTAATATAAAAATCATAAGGAGTCAATTTATATGTGGGTTTATACACTCATAAATATAATAGTTTTATTGTTAATAATATTTCTATTATATTTTATGGAAAAGAAACATTTAAATTTTACAGTTAGAGTATTAAGTGCATTGATATTAGGTTTACTATTAGGTTTTGTATTAAGAAATATATATGCACAAAATACAGATGTTATAACTAACACAATGATTTGGTATAATGTTGTTGGAAGCGGTTATGTAAGATTATTACAAATGTTAGTCATGCCTTTAATATTTATTTCTATCACTATGGCATTATTAAATATAAAAGGTGATTCTAATATAGCAAAGATGACTATGATAATAATAGCAATTTTAATGATAACAACAGCTATATCTGCTTTAGTTGGAATACTAATTTCTAAAGGATTTGGTTTAGATGCTTCAAAGATACAAGCTATAGTAGGGGATTATTCTCAAGGGGCGTTAAATTATGAAAACCGATTAGAGGCATTTAATTCTAAACCTGTACCTCAGCAATTACTTGAGATTATACCTACAAACCCATTTAGTGCTTTGGCAGGCGGCGGGGGCTCACCTACTTTATCTGTTGTATTTTTCTCTGCTTTTGTTGGAATGGCTGCTTTGGGTATTAAAAAGAAAAAACCTGAAATTTTTGATTTCTTTAGAAAGATAATGTTTTCTTTACATGAAATAGTAATGAGAATAGTTAGCATGGTAATGAAATTGACTCCTTATGGTGTATTAGCTTTAATGGCTAAGTTTATGGCTACTAGTGATTTAAAAGCCTTTGCACAATTAGGTCAATTCTTATTAGCTTCATATATAGCAATATTTATTATGCTTATAGTTCATAGTATTATACTTATGATATTTGGATATAACCCTGTTAAATACTATTCCAAAGCATTGCCTACATTAGCTTTTGCTTTTTCATCAAGAACTAGTGCTGGTACTTTGCCTATGACAGTAGATACTTTAAAAAACAAGATGGGTATATCTGAAGGAGTTTCTAACCTATCTGCTTCACTTGCTGTTACCATAGGACAAAATGGATGTGCTGGAATATATCCTGCTATGGTTGTTGCTATGATAGCACCTACTTTAGGAATAAATGTTTTTGAGCCTGTATTTTTAATAAAGGTTGTAATAATAATAGCTATAGGAAGTTTTGGAATAGCTGGAGTTGGAGGCGGTGCTACTAATGCTGCCCTTATTACACTTTCTGCTTTAAATTTCCCTGTTGAATTAGTTGCTATACTTTTAGGAATAGAACCATTAATTGATATGGGCAGAACTTTACTTAATGTTAATGACGGAATGATTACAGCTGCTGCTACTGGTAAGATTTGTAAAGAAGTGGATATGAGTAAGTTTAATTCAAGTATTGCAGCCAATACTGAAAATTCTTAAAGCGTAAAAAGTACAAAATAATATTAAAAAGCCCTCCTGATAAAAATGTCAGAAGGGTTTTTTATAATAAAAAAATTTATTTAAAAATTTACTTTATTAATTTTTTCATATATCTAAAGAAGTCTTCTTTTTCTTTTGGTGAAATCATACAAGTATTTAAAAACACTTCCATAATTTCTTGATTAACACTAGCCATAGCTGCCTTAACAGCCAAAGCTTGATTAAGTATATCTCCGCAATATTCTCCTTTAATGAGCATTTTTTTCATGCCGTTTATCTGACCTTCTATTCTATTTAATCTAATTATAAGTTTTTTTCTTTTTTCTACAATTTCTTCTCTGCTAAACTTAGAAACTTTAGTATCATCGCCGCAATACTTATTCCAAGCCTTAAGCCCGCCTTCAAGCACATACAAATTATTAAATCCTACGGTTTTCATATATGAAGCAGCATCAATTCCCAATTTCCCAACAGAACAATAAATTAAATAATTAATATTTTTATCAAGTTTTTCTATTTCTCTTTTAAATACCCTCGGTCTTAAAAAATCTACTAATAAAGAATTTTCTATCATTCCTTCATAATTATGCTCTAATTCAGTTCTCACATCCAAAATTATAAAATTATCTAATTCTTCCATTTTTTTTTCAAATTCTGAAGGTGTTAATACGGTAACTCCATTATCTAATGTCATATAAAATCCTTGAAGTTTTAAATAATATTTATCTATATTATATAACAAAAATAAGTTTTTACAAAATATTTTAAATTATTTTTATTTAAATAATGAACTGATTATTTAATTTATAAAATATCAAAATTATATTATTATATTTATTATTCATAGAAATTTATTTTATTGCTTGCAAAACGATGGATTTAATTATATTATTAAGCGATAATATTTTAAATTTTTTTATTAGGTTATGATATATTAGGAGATATTATGACGCATTTAGAGTTGAGAGAAAAGTTCAAAGAGTTTTTTAAAAGTAAAAAACATGCTATAGAAAAATCATCATCATTAATACCAATAGATGACCCAAGTTTATTATTTACAACAGCAGGTATGCTTCAATTTAAGCCTTACTATGCTGGAATAAAAAAAGCACCATATTCAAGAGTTGCAACTATACAGAAATGTTTTAGATTATCAGATTTAGAGAATATTGGTAAAACAGCAAGACACCATACATTTTTTGAGATGTTTGGTAATTTTTGTTTTATGGGGGATTATTTTAAAAAAGAGGCTATTGAGTTTGCTTGGGAGTTTTCTACACAGGTGATAAAGCTTCCTGTTGAGAGAATATATGTATCTATTTATGAGAAAGATGATGATGCATTTAAGATTTGGAATGAGCATATAGGAATACCAAAAGAGAAAATTGTGAGGCTTGGAAAGAAGGATAACTTTTGGGGACCTGCGGGAGATTCTGGAGCTTGCGGACCTTGCAGTGAACTTTATATTGACATGGGTGAGGAGAAAGGATGCGGTAAGCCTGACTGTTTTGTGGGTTGTGATTGTGAGAGGTATTTAGAGTTTTGGAATTTAGTATTTAATGAGTTTTTCCAGGACGTTGATGGCAATTTGACACCGCTTAAAAATGTTGGTATAGATACAGGAATGGGGCTTGAGAGACTTTGCTATATTATGCAGGGAGTTGAGAGCAATTATCAGACTGATGTAATGAAGCCTATAGTTGATGCTATTTTGAATAAGCTTAATGTTAAATATGAAGGAAATATTAAAACAAAGATAAATTTATTGGCTGACCATTTAAGGGCTTTGGTGTTTGTTTTGGCTGAAGGATGTAAACCGTCTAATGAGGGAAGAGGATATGTATTAAGAAGGCTTTTAAGAAGAGCTTTAAAAACTGCTAATGATTTAGGTCATAAAGGAGCTTTTTTAAACGAGCTTACTTCTGCTGTAATTAATGTTTATAAAGATATATATGATTATCTTCCAAAAGAAGAAGAGAATATTAAAAAGATATTGAAAGATGAAGAAAATAAATTCTTAAGTACAATATCTGCCGGCATGAATAAGCTTTACAGTGTAATGGAAGAAAACAAAGAAAGCAAAGTAATATCTGGTAAAGATGCTTTTATGCTTTTTGACACTTATGGACTTCCTTTTGACATTACAGAAGAAGAAGCCTCTGACCATGGTTTTACAGTTGATAAGAAAGGCTTTGAAGATGCAATGGAAGAACAGAAAAAGAGAAGCAGGGGAACAGGAGAAGATAAAAAATCTAAATTTGGTTTTGTTGATAATTATGAAACAAAATATGTTGGAGAAGATAGAGATAGTTTAATTAATGGAGTAAAATCAAAGATAGTAGCTCTATATGAGAATGGAGAGAAAAAAGAAAGTACATCATCTTCTAATGTAGCTGTAATTACAGAGTCATCACCTTTTTATGGAGAGATGGGAGGACAAGTTGGAGATAATGGTTTTATAGAAATTTCAAGCGGAGAAAAGTTAAAAGTATTAGATACGCAAAAAAAAGAAAACACAATTATACATATAGTTGATTGTGCTAACAAGACTTTAAAAGTTGGAGAAGAGATAAAACTTTTAGTTAATTTCGATAGAAGAAGTGCTATAAGAAAAAACCATACAGCCACACATATACTTCAAAAGGTTTTAGAGCTAACACTTGGTAATCATATTAATCAGGCAGGAAGTTTTGTTTGTGAAGATTATTTGAGATTTGACTTTACTCACCCAGATTCTATTAATGAAGAAACTCTAATAAACATAGAAAATCAAGTTAATGAAATAGTATTTAAATCAATGCCTGCAGTAATAAAATATATGCCGAAAGAAGAGGCTATAGCTTCCGGAGCTAAGGCATTGTTTGGAGAGAAATATCCAGATACTGTAAGAATACTTGATATTGGCGAAGGATTTTCTGTTGAGCTTTGCGGCGGTAGTCATTTGACAAATACATCTGAAGTTGGTTATTTTCATATAGTAAGTGAAGGTTCTGTTGCAAGCGGTGTGAGAAGAATAGAAGCTATTACAGGGCTCAATGCTGCTAAAGAAGCTACAAATTTATTTAATAAAGTAAAAAGTTTAAGCCATATACTTAATGCAAACAAAATAGACGAGCTTACAATTAGAGCAGAAAATTTACAAACAGAAATAAAAAAATTACAAAAAGAAAATAAACAATTAAAGAGTTCCGGCTCATCTTCTAAAGCGTTTATTGATAATTGTGAAGATTTAAATGGAATTAAGTTTTATAATTTGGAGTTTGATGAAGATATAAAAGATATAAGGCTTTATGCTGATACTATAAAAGAGAGAGTTAAAGATTCTATAGCCTTTATGATAAGTAAAACAAATAATTCTATAATAGTTCAAGTTACAGGAAAAGCTTTAAAAGAAAAAAACATATTGGCTAATTCTTTAATTAAAGATATAATAGCAGCTGCAGGCGGCAGAGGCGGAGGAAAAGATAGTTTTGCTCAAGGCTCTATAGAAAATATCGAAAAAGCAAAAGAGGCTATTAATAAAATAAAGAGTAGTTTATAAATGAAAAAAGTTTTAAGTATTATCATTATAATATTATTTTCTGTATCTTGTTCTCAGAAAGATTTAACTTTAAGAAGGCTCGATGATGTTAATAGAGCATCAAAGAAATTGCAAAATAATAAAGATGATGAGAAAGTTTTATTAGAAGTGCTTAATGCTGCACAAAATGGCGGAAGGGAAGTGAGAGCTGAAGCTATATGGGTGCTTGGAAATATTGAGGCTGAAATAGCTTATAGTGATTTTTTGAAGTCTAGTGTTGAGGACCCTGATTTTAATGTTCGCTGTTTATCCATACATGGACTTGGAAAATTAGACGCTAAAACTCCTGAGGCGATAGATAGTATAAAAAGAGCTATATCTGATACTGATTTGCAGGTACAAATAGAGGCTTTGAAAGTTGCCGGTAATTTAAAAGCTCCTGAACTTTTAAACTCTATACTTGGAAGTTTATCAAGTAAAAATAAATGGGTTAGAATGGCTGCTATTGAAGCTTTGAAAGATTATGAAGATAAAAGAGTTGACCGTTCTCTTAATTTGTTATCTTCTACAGATAATGATTATGCTGTGAAATCTACTATAGAACAGGTTTTAAAATATAGAAATGAAAAAGGAATGTAAAAATAATATATGTTTGTTAATAAAAAAATAATTTATTCATTAATAACTTTCTCTTTTATAAGTATTTTTATTTTCTCATGCAGAAGTATGGGAAATTCTGTTGTAGTAGTAGATGATATAATATCAACAAATAGAATAGTTGCAATTGCTTCTTTTACTTTCCCAAAAAGTATGACTAATGTAAATATAGATAGATTAAAGTATTTAAATACAGAGATATATACAGATGTTGTATTAAAAAGCTTTATAAGTAATTTTAATTCTCAAAGCGAGTTAATAAAACTTGTAACTTTAGAAGAGGCCTTAGGTACTTTGGCTTTTTCTAAACTTCCAAATCATTATATATTAGGTTCTGATTATGTGGCTGCTACTGGAACTATAGCTACAAATAAATTAGATGATGATACTATATCTTTACTTAGAGATAAAAATATATCAGGAGTGATGTATGCTGATTCTGAAATGTCTTTTTGGGCACAGAGTATTGATATAAACTTTAATATGTATGACTTAAATGGCAATAATTTATGGCTTGATACTTTAGAGGGATATTCTTATTATATCATAGGAGATACTGGTTCTCCTACTAAGCAGATGAACTATCAAATAGTAATAGCGGATGTTGTAAAGTTGCAGCAGAAGCATGCTGATGAATTATATATTATAATAGATGAAGCAGTATCTAATGGAGTATACACTTTAAAAAATAAAGTGCCGTATGCTTTTAGCACTAATGATATTTTGTTTACTCAAAAGACATTTAGTTTAACTAATGAAGAATATGCAAAAAAGGCAGGTATTAAATAATGGCAGAGAGACAAAAAATAGAATTAAGTTTTAGTGATATTGATGAGTTTAGATTTAAAAGACCTTTAAAAGGTTATATTACAAAACTTGATAATGATAGATATGTTATTAGTAATGATGATTTAGCTATTAGGGGTACTGGTAAAACTCCTAAAGAGGCTGCCGAGATGATTAAAGAACAGTTTATTAATTTGGCAAATGATGTTATGTATAAATCTAAATATGCTCCTTTAAGCGAGAGAGAGAGAAAAAAAGTAAGTATTATACAATCTATATGTGATATTATTTAATATTATATATAGATTTTTTATTATCAAAAAACTTCTATTAACTTTTTAGGAATTAAATATGCTATTAACTAATGAATTAAAAAATAAAACATTAAAAGAATTTGAAGGAAAAAAAATAGCTGTGCTTCATGGAGGCATAAGCGATGAGAGGGAAGTTTCTCTTAGAAGCGGGAAGAATGTTTTTGAAGCTTTAACTTCTTACAAGGAATTAAAAGATAATACAATATTGATAGATGTAAAAGACCATTATGAATTAGTAGAAACTTTAAAAAAAGAAAAAGTTGAATATTGTTATAATATATTGCATGGTACTTTTGGAGAAGACGGTACTATTCAAGGTCTTTTGGATTGTCTTAATATTAAATACACTGGAGAAAACACTTTGGTTAGCTCTCTTTGTATGAATAAGGTTTATACAAAGAGAATATGGCTTTCTTCTAATGTTTCTACTGTTGATTTTCAGCTTCTTGAAGATGCTATAAAAAACAATAATATGTCTTTTAATTTCCCTATAATATTGAAACCTATTTCAAGCGGTTCGAGTGTAGGGGTTTCTTTAATTAAAACTAAAGAAGAATTTGATAATATTGTTAAAGATATAAAAGATACTCATAATTATTTTTTAGAGCCTTACATTAAAGGCAAAGAAGTAACAGTTGGTCTTGTACGCGATAATGATGATATATATGTGTTTCCTATACTTGGCATTAATCCAAAAAATGAAATATATGATTATGATGCTAAATATACTCCTGGAAAAACAGAGATGGAGATACCTGCAAAATTAGATAAACAAATAGAAAAAAAATTAATAGAAAATTGTAAAAAGGCTTATGATGTTTTAGGCTGTGAGGGTCTTTGCAGAATAGATGCTATAATTTCTGATGATGGTTTTATTAATTTGATGGAAGTAAATACTCAAGGCGGAATGACAAATACTTCTGATATACCAGCTATGGCAAGAAATGTTAATATGCCTTTTGAAGATGTTGTTTTATATATTTTATCTTTGATTTTAAAAAATTAGTATATCTGCTATGTTATATAGTGCTGTTTCAATAACATAGCAGATATATTGTTAGTTTTCTATTATTAAAGTTCTTTATGCTTTTCTTTTTGATAGTCCGAATGTAAATGCTAAAGCAACTACAAGTACGCATCCTTTTATAAAGTCTTGAGTATAATAAGGAACGTTAAGCATTGTAAGACCATTTATAAGCATTCCTATAAATATAGCACCTACTATTGTTCCAAAAGGATTTGGTTTTTGTGCTCCTAATACAGCATATCCTATAAGAGCAGAGGCTATTGCATCCATAAGCAGTGTTCCGCCAGATGATACATCTCCTCTTCCTACTCTGGCTGCTAATACAATACCTGCAAAGCTAGCTACAAATCCAGATATAATGTATGATAATATTCTATATTTATAAATATTAACACCAACGAGCCTAGCAGCTTCACTATTTCCTCCAATAGCATAAAATATTCTTCCATATCTTGTTAAAGATAATACTATAAAAACTATTACTGCTATTATAAACATAAAAGCTACAGGTACTGGTATAACATCAAATAATCTACCTTGTCCTAAAAATTTGAATCCTTCATCAAATACTCCAGTAGCAGTTTTACCGTTAGCCAAAGTCATACCATTTCCTATAGATCTTCCAGCTGAAGGTATAAGCTGTAAACCTTGAACTAAGAACATCATACCCAAAGTAGTTAATAAATCAGGTATTTTTAATTTTACTATCAATAAGCCGTTAATTAATCCTATACAAGCACCTATAGATAGACATATAATTATAGCTTGATATCCTTGTAAACCTAAAACTATCATAGAATAAGAAGCTATCATTACAGATAAAGATGCTACAGCACCTATGGATAAATCCATTCCATTAACAATTAGAGGAAAAGTTTCTCCAAGAGCAAGTATAGCATATATTGTTATACCAAGAAGTATAGAGAAAAGATTAGAAGAAGTTAAAAATACTGGTCTAGTTATGGAGAAAAATATAAATAATAAAGCCATAATTATTAAGAAACCATATTTTATAGAAAAGTGTATTAGGATTTTTTTATTCATCATTTTACTCCTTTAAAGTAGAAACATTATTATTTAATTCTTCAGTACTGCAGCTTATATAATACAATAATTTATCTCTATCTATTTCATCGCCATATTGTTCAAAAACCATTTTTTTAGAATTGAATACTATTATTCTATCAGCGACTTCCATAGCTTCATCTAAATCTGCAACTAATATTAATGCTGTACTATCTTTAATGTTATTTCTTATATATTTACCTATATCAAACCTTGATGCTATATCAACACCTTGAAAAGGTTCATCCAATATAATTAGATTATAATTTTGGAATATCCATCTTGCTACTATAACTTTTTGCTGATTTCCTCCAGATAGGCTGTCCATCATATCTTCAATAGAACCGTATTTAAGCGATAATTTTGTAGCTATATCTAAAGAGGCCTTTTTTTCCAATTTTTTATTCATAATAAGTTTAGGGCTGAATTTTTTTAAGAAAGGAATAGTAATATTTTCTGCTATATCAAAATTTGGAAATACAGCATTATTGCTTCTATCTTCAGGTATTAAGTGTATTCCATTTTTTATAGCCGAACTAATATTTTTATTATTTAGTTTTTTACCGTTCATAAATATTTCGCCGCTAATTGGTTTTCTCATAGAAAATAAAGTCTCTCCAAATTCACTTTTACCTGCTCCTATTAGACCAACTATAGCTGTTATTTCTCCTTTATATAAAGTAAGATTAATAGGATCAGCACCTTTCATAAATACTAAATCTTTAGTTTCTAATAGAGGTTCCATTTTTCTTTCTTTATTAGAGGTAGCCTTTATAGTTTTAGGAACAGAACCAATCATAGCTGTAACAATTTTATTAACTTTTATAGGTTTTTCCATTATATCAGATACTTTACCGTCTCTAATAACTACAACACTGTCTGCCATTCTTTCTATTTCATGAAGTCTATGCGAAACATATAATATGGTTACATTTTTTTCTCTTAACCCTTTGAGTTTTTCAAACAATATTTCGGTTTCTTTTTCTGATATTGCTGCAGTAGGCTCATCTAAAATAAGAAGCTTTGGATTAGATTCTAAGGCTCTTGCTATTATTATAAGCTGTCTTTCACTTTGTGTAGTCCAAAAAACTTCTTTGTTTAATATACTATGGCTTATTCCCATTAGATCAGCTACTTTTTCAGCATGTTCCATATAATCTTTTTTCTTTATAAAAAAGTTTTTTCTATTGGTTAGAATATCTTTTAGCACTAAATTTTCTGCCACAGTCATATTTTGTATAACACCTTGATTTATAATCTGGTGTACTGTTTGTATACCTTTGGCATAAGCATCAAGCGGACTGTTAAATTTAACTAAATTTCCTTCTATAAATATATCACCTTCATATTTAGTATGATATCCGCATATTATTTTTATTAATGTTGATTTACCGGCACCATTTGCTCCAACTATAGCTGTAATATCTCCCCTTTTGAAATCAAAAGAGATAGATTCTAAAGCTCTAGTTGAACCAAATGATTTACCTATATTTTTTAAACTTATTATAGTGTCTTTATTACTCATAATTTATCTACCATAGAATATTTATTTACTATATTAGCAACTTTTTCTATAGAATCTATACTATCTTTATTTACTAAGAATTCTCTTCCTATGTTTAAACATATCCAATCGAGTCTTGCTCTTTCTACTAAATCTTCAATTGATGAAATATCTTTATTTTTTGCAAGTCCTAAAGTTCTTCTTATAAATACGCATCCTGCAAAACCTACAGAATCTTTAAATATTCTATTTAAGACTGTTTTAATATATTCATCTGAATCTTTTTTTCCTTCAGGATATTGCCAATATAAAGGTTTAGTTTCTTCTAAATGTTTTTTCCACAATTTTTCAAATTTATTTAGAGTTCCTTCAAGCATATATTTAGCAGTATCAAAAAGCCATTTTCTAAACTCTTTTGAATTTGTTCCTAATCTTTTTTGATGATACTCTTGAGAAATATAAGCAATAAAGAAATTAGCCATAGCTTTTCCTATATCAAAACCAATAGGACCGTAAAATGCAAACTCTGGGTCTATTACATAAGTTTCTTCTTCATTACCCATAAAGCTTCCCAAATGGAAATCACCATGTAATAATGCTTCAGCTTTAGTCATAAAAGCATATTTCATTTCAGCAGCTGCAATTTTTAGTTTGGCATCTCTTTGGAATTTTTTTATTTCATCTAAATTTAATTTTTCATGATAAATATTAGTTTCATTATCTTCAAATGGATGAGTAAATATAAAATCTTCAGTTAAATTACACAAATCTGCATTCATATATTCTACAACAAGGGCCTTTTTTGCCTTTCCATCTAAGTAATAATCTGATGTGTAAAATAATGTTTTAGAGAGAAAATCTGTTAAATCTTCTGCTGCTTTAGGGAATTTTTTACCTTCTATTATTTCACCTCTTAATACTTTATGCTTATTTAAATTTTGCATTATTACAACACACATTTCTTCTGAGAAATAATATACCTTAGGAACTAAATTCGGACATAATTCATATTCTTTTTTTAATGCTTTTATTTCTATTTTCATTCTGTCTTTTTCTAAAGGATAATTTTCTCCAACGCATCTTAAAAAAGGTACAGATTGTTTTAATATTACAGTTTCTTTATCATTTTTTTTATTTGTAATACTATAAACATAATTTAGATTTCCATCTCCGATTTCTTTTATTTCTAAATCATTAAAATCTGTAAATAAATTTTTAACCTCATCTATAGTTTGTAAATATTGAGGTATAGTATCAATTGTCAATTGTTTATAAGCCATAATGTTTTATCTCCCAATATTTTTAATAAAAAGCTTTTTTCAAATTTTCTATATATGGTGCCTCTATGATGCCTTTTTCTGTTATAAATCCTTTTATAAGTTCATGAGGTGTAACATCAAATGCTGGGTTTCTCACTTTCATATCTAATGGAGCAGTTTGTACCCCTGCAAAATTAATTACTTCTTTAGGGTCCCTTTCTTCTATAACAATGTCATTTCCTGTTTTTGTATTCAAATCAAATGTTGTTGAAGGGCATGCTATATAGAAAGGTATGTTGAAATGTTTGGCTAAAATGGCAACACCCATAGTACCTATTTTATTAGCAGCATCTCCATTTTCAGCAACTCTATCACAACCTACTATAACTAAGTCAATAAGTCCTTTTGACATTATGAAAGCAGCCATGTTATCGCATATTAATGTAACATCTATTCCAGCCTCATGAAGCTCAAAACTGGTTAATCTTGCTCCTTGAAGTAGTGGTCTTGTTTCGTCTGCATAAACTCTTATTTTTGTTCCTCTTTGATGTGCTACATACATTGGGGCAAGTGCTGTTCCTATTCCGCTTACTGCCAATCTACCTGCATTACAATGAGTTAATATACCAGTGTTTTCTTTTAGCAGTTCAGCACCATACTCCCCTATTTTTTGACATATATCAACATCTTCTGAGTGTATCTTTTTAGCTTCTGTTTCGAGTATATTATATAATTCTAATGATGTTTTGTCTTGTTTGTCTTTTATGGTATTAAGCATTCTATTCAAAGCATAGCTCAAATTTACAGCTGTTGGTCTTGAGGAGTTTAGGTATTTTGCTCTTTTATCAACAAACTTTATAAACTCATCAGAAGATAGTTTAGTTTGAGATTTTAAATCTATTAATAGAGAATATGCCGCAGCTACTCCAATAGCAGGAGCTCCTCTTACTTTTAACTCTTTTATTGCATTATATGCTTCTTCTTCAGTATTTAATTTTATTTCTTTAACAGTTACAGGTATCAAAGTTTGATCTAATATATATAACTCTTCTCCTGTCCATCTAACAGTAGGTATTTTTGAATTAATCATATTATTTATCTTCCTTAATTTTTATAACTGCAATATAGATACTATGGGTGTTATTGCAATATTTTTTATTATTTATTATTCAGCCATTGGTATCCAATCAGCTGTCATATTTGTAGTTTTATTAAACTCTGGGAATTTAGCTTGTAAATCTTCCATATTTTTTACATTTGCTTCTTTAAGCATATCTTGAGTAAATAGTGTAGGAGTTATTAAAATATCATCAGGTAAATCTTCTCCTGCTATTTTTAAAGCTAATGCTCTTACAGATAATGCACCAATAAGTCTTGGGCTTGTAGCTGCAGTTGCTGCCCAAGGGCTTCCTTCTTTAATCATTAATTCTATATCTTGTGTTGATATGTCAGCACTATATACTCT
Source organism: Brachyspira pilosicoli (assembly GCF_036997485.1). Taxonomy (NCBI): domain Bacteria; kingdom Pseudomonadati; phylum Spirochaetota; class Spirochaetia; order Brachyspirales; family Brachyspiraceae; genus Brachyspira; species Brachyspira pilosicoli. The sequence continues at coordinate 788,244 of NZ_JAWLPU010000001.1, forward strand.
TATTTTGTCATTTAAACCTTCTTCATCTAATGCAAGCACAACACCTTTAGCAAATTCATCATAAGGAGCAAAATAAGCATTTATTTCTGGGTTAGATTTTAATACAGCTTTTACTTGTTCAGCATTTTTAACAGAAAAAGGTGATTCTACAGTACCAGTTCTAGCTATCTCTTTCATGTTAGGAAATTCTTTTTTAAAGTCTGTAAAAGCTCTATCCCTCTTATCTAAAGGAAGTATACCAGCAAAATACACATATCCTATATTAGCTTTTTGGTTATAATCTTTATTCATAGCATCTAAAGCCATTCTTCCTAAAGCATAATCATCTTGAGCTATTTGATTTATTTCTGGATTTTGAACATCAACATCGAATGCCACTACAGGTATTCCAGCAGCTACGGCATCAGCGGCAGGTTTAGCCAAAGTTTCTGTAAGACCATGGTCTAATATTATACCGTCTACTTTCATGTTGATAGCTTGATAAACAAAATCTGCTTGAGCTTGGTTATCCATATTTTTACCAAATACAGTTAATTGTATGCCCATTAGATCTGCTTGTTTTTGTGCGCCATCTTGCCACATTTGCATGAATTCACCTTCAACCATTTGTCTTATTAAAGCAAAATGTACTTTTTTGCTTCCATCAAAAGGTGCAGGTGCTCCTTCTAATTTAACAGAAGTATTAGAAGAATTACTTCCGCTACATCCTAAAACTAATAAAGAAAATATAATAAGGAAATATTTCATATATTAACTCCTATATGATGTTTTTATATTAAGTATAGTAAAAGACTATTGAGTTGTCAATTAAAAATTTAGTTAATTTTACTAAAATTTTATTAAAATTATATATTTAATAATAATTATAAATATCTTCAAATAATAGGTTTTTTCAATTTTTTAGTAAAATTTTTAGTAAAATTTTTATGCATTCTTTTAAAAAATTATTGTAAAATAAGGGTTTTTGATATATTATTAATGGCATGGGAAATAATAAAATTAATCTTATTGATATTGCAAAAGAGGCTGGAGTTTCTGTATCTACAGTATCATTAGTGCTAAATAATAAAAATGGGGTGAGCACAGAGATATCGAGAAAAATTAATAAAATAGCTATAGATATGGGCTATAAGCAAAATAAAAAAAATATTTCTACAAACAGAAGAATTGCATTTATAAAAATGGAAATACATGGACGTATAATAAATGAAACACATAATGTATTTTTGGCTGATTATATACAAGGTATTATAAATGCTACAAAAGCTTTAAATTATAAAGTAGAAATACTAAGTTATTCAAAAGAGCAAATTGATTTCATTAAAAATTACATAGAAAACGAAGAATATGCTGGAGTTATTATATTAGCAACAGAATTATACAAAGAAGATATTATTTTTTTATCTTCTGCTATAAATATTCCTATTGTTTTTTTGGATGCATATTATCCATATTTAAAATGTCATTTTGTAACTATGAATAATGAAAATTGTATATATCAATTAGTTGAGCATCTTGTAGAGCTTGGCCACAAAAGAATAGGTTTAGTTGACAGTAAATCTAATTCTTCTAATTTAATACTTAGGAGAGAAGCATTTTATAAAGTATTGGATTATTTTAATTTAGATTTTAATAAGAACGATTACTTTTTGGTGGATTCCGTATATGAAAAGACTGTAACTGATATGGAAGAACATTTAATAAACAGAAAAGATATGCCGACAGCCTTAGTATGTGTAAATGATACTATAGCAATTGGAATCATAAGAGCTTTAAAAAATAAAGGATATGCTATTCCTAAAGATATATCTATAGTAGCTCATGATAATTTACCTACAGGGCTTTTTATAGATCCAATTTTAACTACTATTGATGTGCCTAAAATTAAAATAGCACAAAGTGCTGTTGATATATTAGATAATTCTATTAGATATACCAATGATTATTTTTATAAAGTTTCTATGATAAATGGTTCACTAATTGTAAGAGAAAGCAGCGCTAAAATATAAATACTGTTATATAAAAAAACTATGATGTTTTTAATTTTATAAATAATTAATTTTAACTAAAAATATATATTACTCTTGAGCAGAGAGATATAATTTTTTCTATTGACAAACAGTTAAAATTAGTATATCATTCTAAATGAGATTAATTATTAATTATAAATAATTTCTTTATAAGAGGTTTGTAAAATATGAACAACACTAGAAACACAATACAAAAGCAGGTTATATTAAATGCTGTACGGGAATTAAAAAATCACCCTACATCAGAAGAGGTTTATAATTATATTAAACCAAACTTTCCTTCTATTAGTTTAGGAACAGTTTATAGAAATCTTAATTTGCTTTCTGAAAACAATGAGATACAAAAAATTTCTATAATAGACGATGCTGTGAGATTTGATCATATCACTAATGAACACTATCACTTTCAATGTGACAAATGCAAAAAGTTAATAGACATTAATTTGCCTTATAATAAAGATTTAGATGAAGCTGTTTCAAAAAAGTATAATGTAGAAATAGATAAACATGATATTGTATTTATAGGCATTTGCAACTCTTGCAAATCAGAATAATAATATATACAATAATTTTGCATTTTCCTAAAATTAATTATTATCAATTTTTTATTGTTTTATAGGCATTCTAATGCGCCTTAGAATAAGTACATTGGCTTTTGTTTATTACTAAAGGTATGCATAACTTTTGCAAAGCTTTAAATATAAAATAAACAAAATACTTGTTTTTTATCTTTAAAAAATATAGAATAAATTAATTATTTTCATTCAAAAGGAAACCCAATATGCCAGCTAATATACTTGATGTAAGAGAATTATCAAAAACAATAAGAGCAGAAATTAAAGAGAAGGTTGCTTTTTTAATTAAGAAGCCGCGCATTGATTTTGTTTATTTTGATGATGATAAATCTACAGAGTTATATTTTACTCATGCAAAGAAAATGGCCGAAAATGCTGGAATGATAGGCGAGCTTCATAAGTTAAATACAAACACAACAGAAAAAGATTTTATCACTCTAATAGAATATTTAAACGAAGAGAAAGATATTAGCGGTATAATGCTTCAAATGCCTTTGCCTAAGCATATAAGAAGAGAATTAGTTTACGAAACTATATCTACAAAAAAAGATATTGATGCAATAAGCAATTTAAATCTTGGTAGGATTTTAACTTCTAATGATGAATTAATTCCTTGCACTGTAAAGAGTGTGATGACAATACTTGAGCATTATAATGTTAAAATAGAAGGTGCTAATGCTGTAGTTGTTGGAAGGAGCGAGATAGTTGGAAAGCCTCTTGCTTTATCACTTTTAAATAAATCTGCTACTGTTACAATAGCTCATTCAAAAACTAAAGATTTAAAAAGTGTTTGTAAGAATGCTGATATATTATGCGTGTCTATTGGAAAGGCAGAGTTTATAGATGCTGAATATATAAAAGATAATGCTGTTGTTATAGATATAGGAATCAATGTTCTTGAAGATGGTTCTATTAAGGGAGATGTAAAGTTTGATGAGGCAGTTAATATTGCATCTATGATAACACCAGTACCTAATGGCGTTGGAAGTTTAACGACAACAATGCTTCTTTCAAACTTGCTTTATTTGCATACGAAGTATAATAATAATTAAATTTATTGAAAAATAAAGTTATATTTTTTTATATCTGGGGCTTTGCCCCCTGCGAAGCGTACCCGTAGGGTAAGACCCCACTTCTTTTGCGACCGAAGGAAGTGCCCTTGCGGCGTGCCACAAAGAAGCAAAAAGGCTATTTTTAGCTAAAAAAATATATATTTTATTATACGTTTAAAATATAAATAGGTGGAATTTAGTATTAATTTTTTATTTGCACTTTTTGGTTCTTTTTGCGTCGGGAAAAAGAACAAGAAAAAAATTACAAACTTAAAAATTTTTACCATATAGTAACAAGCAATTTATACAATATAGGAAGCAGTACAACCGTTAAAGCTCCAGCTATACCTATAGCAAGCCCAGACATAGCTCCTTCAGTCTCTCCCATCTCTATAGCCTTACTAGTTCCCACAGCATGCGATGCAGTGCCTATTGAAATGCCCTTAGCTAAAGGCGATTTTATTCTAAATATTTTGAATACTATAGGAGCAATTATAGCACCAGCCACACCAGATATTACAACAGCAAGCACAGTAATAGATTTTACACCGCCTATACTATCAGCCACATCAACAGCTATTGCAGTAGTTATTGATTTTGGAAGAAGTGATAAAAGTATATTTTCTGATACTCCCATAACTTTTGCAGTGAAATATATTCCAACTATTCCAATGGCACTTCCTATTGCAATGCTAAAAAGTATTACTAACAAATTCGCTTTTAATATTGGAAGGTTTCTATATATTGGGAGAGCTAATACAACAGTAGCAGGTCCCACCAATGCATTAATAAATTTCCCTCCGCTTTCATTGTAAACACTATAAGGAACTCCCATAAAATAAATAGATAAACCTACAAGTATTACACTCGTTACAAGAGGCGTTAATATTGGAAGTTTTGTTTTATTATAAATATAGTATGATATTATATATGCTATTAAAGTTATTACTATTGAAATTAGAGGGTTGTCTTGAAATAGTGCTGTCATTTTATTTTCCTTTTTTTATTAACTATGTTTTCAAAAAACTGTGCAGATAAACCAGTTGCAGCCATTATCACCACAACAAAAAATATGCATATTATGAGAAAAGGTATTATCTCATCTTTAATATATTTATATTCATCAACTATAGCTAAAGAGGCAGGTACAAATAACAAAGCCATGTTTTTTATTAATATATCGCTAGCCTCATCAATATCACTCTCTTTTACAATTCCAAAAACTAAAAGAAAGAATAGTAAAAACATTCCTATTACATTTCCCGGTATTGGAAGTTTTAGGGATTTACTTAAGATGTATGATATTGAATAAATAAAAAATATTATAGAGAATTGTTTAATCAACTTCATTGTAGTAGAATCCAATAAATTATTTTAAAAAATTATTGTGATAAATTATATACCTAAAAAAATGTTTTTCAATAGAGTATTTTTATGTACGAGCTGTACCACCTTTCCGCACGGTAATGTTTTACTTTAATCATAACTTTTCAGGTGTGCGGGGGAGTGCTTTTTAATGTACAATTAAATTATAAAATTTATAATAAAAATGCAGTTCTTTTGCTTCTTTTATACCAATAAAAGAAGTGGGGTGCGGGGCAAAGCCCTGCAAATATTTAAAATTTAAAAAATATAAATTTTGACAAACTTTTTTAGTATATAGTATCTTATCATTGTAAAAAACCCTTGCTCATCTTGTAATAGATTAAAAGTTTTACTACCCTTGAATAACTCTTTATGCCGTGTATTTGATTGTTTGCTTTTAAATATGTGTCATTTACTTTATGGCTTATATTAGATAACTGTCCTTTGTATTGATTCCAAAAGTCATAATTGTATCTTATCTCTTCTTTTGTTTTTTCATTGAGGTTTGAAATAAGCATAGCATAATTTTCATCTCTGTTAAGTTCGGATAACACATATAAAAGTGATTCAAAGGCTCCTGAGTATTGTATAAATAAATCACTATGTTTTGAGCAGGCTAAATATGCAATAAAATTAGCTTCATCTTCGTATGCTATACCTATTTTATGAGCCATTTCATGAGCTATAGTATAAGGCATAGATGTGTATGGTATAAGTGTATTAACATTTGCCTCTGAAGTAAATGGGGAGTATATTCCTGTTATTTGAAGTCTTAAAAAAAGTTGTGATATTTTTATTGGTTTGGTTCTTGAATAATACATTTCTAAATATGGAAACTCTTCAAAAACTTTATTATATTCGCTTTCAACCATTCTATTTAGAGCTTGATAATTTGTATTGATTGAGGTTTCATATTTCATTTTTGTTTGCAAATCATTTAAATCTTTTATTAATAGTTCTGCTAATGAATAGAGTTTATTATATGCTTCTTCATCTGTGATATTATTATTTTCAAAGAAGTAATTTTGATAATTATTGATAAGAGGAAATCTATAATAATTTAATCCCCATACAGACATAAATACTATATATATAATAATTGCAATGCACACTACCCCATATAAAAAGTTAAATATTAGTTTTAGCTTTTCTTGCCCAAATATTATTTTTTTTATAGAGAAAACAAAGAATAAAAGTATTAGTATTATAAAAATAAATAAAAGTATTTCACCAAGAGAAAAATTAAAGTTTGATGTTAATCTTCCAATATTTCCAGATATAACTTTATAAGCTTTTCTTGAATAAAAATTTTCTACAAACTTTGGCGATAATGTGAGGAGTTTTAATACTATAGCTATGAATATTATACATATTAGAAAGGTAATTTTATTTCTCATTTTTTTATTATAACTAAAATAATTTTATTTGTAAAGCTGTAAATATTGATTATGTATTTCTAAAAATTATTAAAACACTTTCACCATAAGTTTTTATTTCATAGTTATATTCTTTTACTTTCTCTAAAAAGCTTTTATAGTATTCAAGCCCCATCTCTACAAATAAATATCCATTATCATTTAATAATTTTCTTTCAAATATATTTAAAAATACTTCATAATAAATTTTTGAATGATAAGGCGGGTCAAAGAATATTATATCAAAAGTATCATTTGTTCTTTTAACATAGTCATCTGCTGATACTCTTTTTATTTTGTATTGATTTTCTTCAAATATATTTTTTGCATTTGTAAATATAGTTTTAACAGCCTCTCTATCTATTTCTATAAAAGCTGAAAACTTAGCTCCCCTGCTTAAAGCCTCAAACCCCACAGCACCGCTTCCAGCACAAAGGTCTAAAAAAGTTTTATCATTAGTATCTATTATATTAAATAAAGCCTCTCTCACCTTTCCCTGAGTAGGTCTAAAATCTCTCTTTGGTGTAATGATTTTTTTATTTTTTTTGTATCCAGATATTATATGCAATTTTGTATCCTTGTAAAAAGATTAAACATATAATACTCTAATCTGAGCAAAGGCGGCATTAACATTCAAATAAAGTATTTTGTCAGAAGTACCCATAACAAAGTTCATCTCCCCAAAACTTACACTATCCCCAGTAGGTATTGAAATGCTGCCGAATGCACTCGAAGCTTTTATATGTATTTGTATATTTTGATTGATTAAAACAACAGTATCAGCAAATGCGCAATTAACATTAACATTTTTATTTCTGTCAATTTGTATGTCTGATAAATCTATTGTAGAACTTCTAAAATTAATAGTATAATCTTCTGTTTTTTGTTTCGGCAATTTATCTCCAACATAATAAACGCCAACTATAATATATATTCCAAGAAATATAATAATCATTCCTATAATCATTCTAAATATAGGAGTGTATAATATAAAAGGCATATTTATATTAAGAGCATATCTTATTAAAATATAAAGTCCTGTAGTAATTATAGTGAGAGCTATTATAATTTTTGAGGCATAAAAACCTCTTCCAAGTATGATTGCTATGCCCCATACTATAATTAATATAGATACTATTATTGTAAATACAGGTACATACGCTAATGCTGGTATATATATATGAAACACATACTGAAGCAAAATATATGCTCCGATGATTAAAACTAAAATTCCTATTATAGTTCTTGAAAAAATAAATTTCATAATATATCTTATATACCTTTAAACAATTTGTATTAAATAATATTAAACAATATTTATTAAAAATCAAGTTATTTTTTGTAGTAATATTATTTTAATTCATTTATAAAAATTTTCATATTATGAAATAAAAATATTAATTTGCTATATCTTTTTTAAAAATAAAATATATTATTATTATTTATATAGTGTTATTGAGGAAAATAAAATGATATTATTGGTTTATTCAATGCCTTTTTTGGTTTATTTATGCTCTAGTATATTTTCTACTGTTTTGGTTATTAATTCATCAGAGGCAGGAGCTAATGCTTTTTTTATTTCTCTTTTAGCTGTTTTTTATGGAATGGGTATGATGGTTTCCGCAAGCACATTTTCAAAGTTTAAAATACCAAAGCGAATATATCCTAAATTACTATATATACAATCATGTATGCAGGCAATATTATGTATACTTTGTATAATATATTTAAATAATGAATTATCTCTTTTATATTCTTTTTTATACGGCTCGAATACTACTATATTTTTTGTTTGTTTTCAATCCTTACTTGACAGTGTATCTAAAGATTTACCTGTGAGAATAAGCAGCGGATTTTTTATATTTTCTTGGACTTTAGGATTATCTGTAGGTCCTATAGTTACAGGTTTTGTTTACAATTTTAATTCGAGTATTGGATTTTTCATTGTAATAGTTATGAGCGTGTTGATGTTTACATTATTCTATTTATCAAGACATTTGCATTTTAAATCTAAAAGACGTAAATGGGAAGAACCTTTTATGAGAGCTCCAAGATATAAGGTTTATATAGGATGGCTTATCATATTTGTGGGGGCTTTGGTGCTTCATACATTAAGGTTTATGTTTTTAGATTATGGTATAAAAGAGGTTGGTCTTTCTAACTCTAAGGCTACATTTTTGGTTGGTGTATTATCTGGGGTTATGTCTTTGGGGGCACTTTTTTCTGCATTCTATTTTAGACTATTAGAGAAAAAGAGAGTATTTACTGTTGTTGGTTTGCTTACACCCATTGCTTTAACCTTACTTTTAATTTCCAATAATTTTTGGGTATTTTTTGTATCGTTTATATTTTTAGGTTTTGTAAGCGGATTTGGTTATTTCTTTGGACTTTACTATGCATTGGCTGATCAGGAGAGAGATAGTGCTAATGTTGCTGTAAATGAGGCTTTGACAGGTGTTGCTGCTTTGGTAATACCTTTTATAGTTGGATATTTAGCTTCAAATTTTTCATACTTTATAGCTTTTTTATTTATGATGATAATATCTTTAATATGCTATAGTATTGCTATATATTTAATGTGGCAGAGAAAGAGAACTGCTCTCATAAAAGAAAAATTTAATAGATTAATAGAAGAGGCAGATAGAAAATATAAATCTTAAAAGTCTAAAGGAGCATATTCATTTTTTTTGGCATATTCTATTAGATGTGCTATTTTTTCTTTACAGCCACCGCATCCTGTACCTGCTTGGGTTTTTTCAGATACACTTTCTACAGAAGTAAGTTTATCTGCAGCTATTGCTGAATATGCTTGTCTATATGAAACATTTTTGCAATTGCATAACATTTTATCATAATTTATAGAGGTTTGACATTTTAAGTCTTCTATATTTAAATCCATAATAATTTATCCAAAACTTTTTTTTGTTATTTTAACATTTTTATAATAAAATTCAAGAATATATATGTAATTATTTATTTCTTAAATAATTATTAAAGTATTCAATAGTCTTTTTTAATCCTTCTTCGAGTTTATAATTAGGCTGCCAATTAAGTTTTTCTTTAGCTAAACTAATGTTCGGCTGTCTTTTTACGGGGTCATCTTTAGGGAGCTCTTTAAAAATTATTTTTGATTTTGAATTAGTCATTTCTATTATTTTTTTAGCAAATTCTAAAACAGTCATTTCATGAGGATTTCCTAAATTAACAGGGCCTATAAAGTTTTCACTATTCATCATTCTTACAGTACCATCAATCAAATCATCATAGTAGCAAAAGCTTCTAGTTTGGCTTCCATCTCCATAAACCGTGATATCTAAATTTTGTAATGCCTGTATAATGAAGTTTGAAACTACCCTTCCATCATTTTCATTCATTTTTGGTCCATAAGTATTAAATATTCTTATAATCTTTATATCAGTATTGTATTGTCTATGATAGTCCATCATCAAAGTTTCTGCGCTTCTTTTACCTTCATCATAACAACTCCTTATACCATTTGGATTAACATGCCCCCAATAATTTTCTTTTTGGGGATGTTCCAAAGGGTCTCCATAAACTTCGCTTGTTGAAGCTTGTAATATTCTTGCATTACAATTCCTCGCTAAATTAAGCATATTAAGTATACCAAGAACATTTGTTTTAAAAGTGGCAACAGGATTTTTTTGATAATGTATTGGTGAAGCAGGGCATGCAAAATTATATATTTCATCGCATTCTATATATATTGGCTCTGTTATATCATGTCTAATGCTTTCAAAGTTTTTATTGTCTAATAGATGTTTAATATTTTCTTTTGAACCTGTGAAGAAATTATCTATTGATATTACATAATTCCCTTCTTTTAATAATCTTTCGCATAAATGAGAACCTAAAAAACCAGCACCGCCTGTTACAACTATTCTTTTCATATCTTTATTTTCCTTAAGAAGTTTTTATATATAATACATAATATTTTTATATTTTTCAATAGAGTAAAAATAATATATTTTATTAAAAAATATATTAATAAAAAAAGAGGCTTAAAATATTTTTTAAACCTCTTTATTGTTTTATTTAATAATTATTATTTTACCACCACTTTTTAGATAAATCTATTTTCTTGTTATATTCTGGAAGCACAATATTTGGCTTAACATTTTCTGTATTATTTTGATTATTATAATTTACAGTGCCGCCTAAATATTCAACTATAGTATAATAAGAATTGTTAGCAGCTATATCTGAAGCAGTAAAATTATCATTGTTTACTATAGTTTTATCAGCATTAAACTCTTCAACCAATAATACAACAGCTTCCATGTTACCATAATTAGCAGCATAATGTAATGGAGTATATCCTAAAGAATCTTTTTTATTAACATCTATTTGACCATTATTGATTAATGATGATAATATATCATTATCGCTTACAATGATAGCATAATAAATAGGAGTGATTCCTTCATTGTTTTCTACGCTTGCTAAAGAAGAATCAGCCTCAAGCAAAACATTAACAGTATTAACATCGCCATACATAGCAGCATAATGTAAAACAGTATTTCCGTCAGAGTTTGTAAGTTTTGTATCTGCACCATTTGCAAGAAGAAGTGAGATAGTATCTGTTTGATTTTTTATAGAAGCCCAATGTAATGGTGTATCTTTCATGCTGTCTGCTTCGTTTATTAAAGTGTTATCTTTATTTAGAAGAATATTAATAACTTCATTGTTTCCATTTGCAGAAGCTATATGTATAGTAGTAGCACCATCTATATCATCTTTAGCTCTTATATCGCTTCCTGCCTCTATTAAAGCATTAACTATATCAGCATTTCCAGTGTATGAAGCAACAAGCAAAGGAGTAGCTCCTCCCAAATACCAATCATCAACACTTGCCTCATAAGGAAGTTTAATTTCTGTATCTATATCTTTGTAGCTAAGCAAAACATTAACTACATCTAAATTGTCATTTAATACAGCTCTGTGTAATGGAGAATAGCCTTCTTCATCTACGAAATTAGGATTAACATTTTCTTTTAATAAAGCATTAACAGCTATGATATCATTATTTTTTACAGCTATTAAAAGCTCTAATTGTTTAGGGTCTAAATCTACTGCAGCAGGAGCAACTATGCTTCCATTTTGAGTAGTATCTAACTCATTATTTAATTCATCTTCTGTAATAGTTTCAGAAGCTTCAGTAGTAGTTTCTTCTGTTTCTGTAGTTTCTTCTTCTACTACTTCTTCAGTATCTTCTCTGTCTATTTTACCGCCGGATAAATAAGTTTTTATAGTTTCATCTTTAGCATAATTAACAGGAATATTGCCGTCTTTTGTAAGGCTATTTTTATCAGCACCATTATCCACTAAAGCCTCAACTGTTTGAAGTGAAGCAAAAGCAGCAGCATAATGTAAAGCAGTCCAATTATCTACATCTTTAGCTTCTATATCAGCACCATTTTCTATAAGAAGTGAAACTGTATCAGCTCTGTCTTTCATAGAAGCCCAATGCAATGGAGTATTTCCCTTGTTATCCACATCATTTATATTTGAAGCATCTTTGTCTAATAAAATTTCAATAACTTCATTTTTTCCGTTTGCCGCAGCTAAATGTATAGCCATACAGCCATCAACATCATCTTTCGCTTTAATATCTACATCTTTCTCTATTAATGCATTTACAATATCAGTATATCCTAAATATGAAGCTAATATTAAAGGTGTAGCACCTCCTAAATACCAACCGTCTATTGAAACTTCTATTCCCAATTTTGAATTAACATCAATATTCTTATTCTTTAAAAGTTCCATCACAGTATTTAAATCATTATTAACAATAGCCCTGTGCAAAGATGTATATCCTTCCATATCAGAAGCATTAATGTCAATGTCTGGAGAACTATTTAATATTGTAGAAACATTTTGATAATCTTTTCTGTTTACAGCGTCAAATAAACTTTGCTCAGCTTCTGTTAAAGCAAACAATGAAAACTTAAAAACCAATAACAATAATAAATATTTAATATACTTCACCTTTATACTCCGAGAAAATATTATTATATAAGTATATTAAATAATTTATAAATAGCAAGCATAAAATATTTACAATCCTTAAATTATAGCTTATGCCAAATCTTTTTCAAAAATGCTACACCTATAACAGCGACTATACCTAAAACAATAATTTCAAATATACCTTCAACTATATCATCTAAATTGTCTAATAAATAATAATTGAAATATCCTGTGTTTCCTCTAAAAAGAAAAAACATTCCTACAATTATAAATATAAAAAATATTGATACTAAAGATATTACTAAATATTTCATACAATATTCCTCCTTTTTTTAAATTAACTTTAAAAATTAATACTTATTTAATTATCTTTATTGCTCTTTATATCATAAACCCTAGAGCTGTTTCTCTTTACTATATCAGTTCTGTTATTATCCTCTTCTTCTCTGTGGTAAGAAAATCTCTTAGAACTGTTTGAATCTTCCCTCAAAAATCTTTTAATAAAATACATAGCCACAAGTATCATAGCTATAATACCAAGTACCTGAGCAACATCTTCAAATATAAATTCAACGGTGTCTTCTATTAAATCAAAACCATAAACAAAATTATATGACATTATAAATATTATTATTTTTTTCATCATATCTCCAAAATGCTAAATCAATTAGACTTTCTTGAATACTTCCTTACAAAATAAAATATAACAGCTATTATCACTATTATACCAATCACCTTAGCCAAATCATCAAATATAAAGTCAAAAGTATCTTCTATTAAATCAAAACCATAAGCCTTTAATCCAACAACAAAACTCATAGCCAAAATTATTAAACTTCTCATAAATAATCTCCCTTTTTATATATTTAAGGAATTATTTAACCTTATATTATAATTATAGTATATTTTAATTGTTTTGTAAAGAAGTATAAATTAATTTTACAAAAAATATTGTATTGTAAATATAATGTAAACTATACTACACTACATTTTATACAAATTTCGAAAACCTTACTTAAACTTTAACTTGTAAAAATACACAATCAAAGCAGCAGAAATTGTTAGAAGCATTCCTATAATAGAATATACATCTATTAACTCATTAAAAAATAATACGCTTATCAAATAAGAAAATATAAGACCGGTATAATTGAATATACTTACAGTAGAAACAGGAGCTTCTTTATAAGATACTGTTAAAAAGAATTGACCAAAACCAGCAAACACGCCTATCAGAATAAGCATTAAAAACTCATACAAACTAGGCATTACAAAAGTTTTAGCAAATATTAAAGATAGAACAGATGATATAAAAGAGAAATAAAGTATTATAATAGAGTTTCTTTCTTTGCCTTTAAGATAACCTATCATAGTGTAAGCTAATCCTGCAAACATTGCTCCGGATAATGCTACTAAAGAAGGAAATATATTAGAATTAAAAGAAGGCTTAATAACAAACATCGCCCCAATTATAGCTATTATTAATGCGATCCATTGTATTTTAAAAATCTTTTCTCTTATTATAATAAATGCAAAAAATGTTGCCCAAAAAGGAGAAGTATTTTGAAGTATAGAAGCATCTGCTAAAATCATATTATTGAAAGCATAGAATGATGCCACTACTCCAAAAAAACCAAATAAAGACCTTAATATTAAAGGTATAATGCTTTCTTTGTTTGGCAAAAAACTCTCTTTATTTTTTAATAACACAATTATACTGATTATCATTATTATTAAATTGCGTGAGAAAACCTGCTGCATTACAGGAATGCTTTTGCCGGAAATCTTTACGCTCATCTGCATCAAGCTAAAAGATAAAGCAGAAAGTATCATTAAAAATATTGCCAATTTAGTTTTGTTTTTCATAAATCCCCATTCATTAAATTAATTAAAAATTTTAAATTTGTAAAATATTTTTATTTGTGATAGCTAATCAACGAGAATAAAATACAATCATTTCATTCTATCTTCTATAGACTTTATTTTTATTTGGGTTCTATTCTTTTTAGAGGTATATTTATCATAAAGTGAAGCATTAGGTTTCTCATTGTTTATAATATATAAATGATAATTTACAGCTTCCATAAGTTTATTATAATAAAGATAAGCATTATCATAGTCCCCAATAGATTCATAAAGTTTAGCAAGCTCCTCTATTGCCTCATCATCATTATTATCTATGCTAATTATTTTATTAAGATATTCTATTATTTTGTTTGCATTTTTGTTAAAATCTCTATTTAATATATTTAAAACTTCTTTTATTAAATCAGTGTTATTATCATTCAAAGCAATTGCATTCTCATAATATCTTAAAGCATTGTCATAATCATTCTTAAGCAAATAAGCCTTAGCGAGTTTCTCATTATACAAATAAGAATTAGCTTTTAATTTTATAGCCTCCTCATAATTTAAAATACTTTTTTCTATATCATCATACATAACATTTACTTTATAACTATTATAATATTTAATTCCAAGCACATAAAAATAATAATGATTCTTTTTATCAATGGTTTTTAATATATTAGAAATCAAATCATCTTCTTTTTCATTATTAAAAAATAAATACTCCAAATAATCCATATTAAAATAAATATTGTCTTTATGAAAACTATAAAACAAATTATAAATATTCTCATTAGATATAATATCAGAATAATACCCAATAAGAGAAATATACTCATCTTCTTTTATATAATTATCTTTAGAAATATTTACATTATTCATTTTATAAAAATCATCTAAAACTTTATTAATGGCATTAAACATATTAGTTTCTCTAAAATAATATTCATTTTCATACCATTTATTAGAATTATTATAAATAATGTAGTTAAGCAAAAAACCATCTTTGAAATTTTTTATTTTATACAAAATAGATATGTCTGAATTGTTTTTAACAGTTAATTCTTTTATTTTTGATTTAATTTGATTATAATTATTGTTTTCTTTTGTTTCTATAATTTTAAAATGAGAATAAAGAAAAATATTTTTAGTAACTAAATCATAAACAGCTCTATGCATATAATCGCTGTTATTTTGAAATACCATTACAGAGTTTTGTGCGAATGTTACAGTAGCTATTAACAAGAATATAAAAAATATTTTCATGCCCTATATTATATCAAAGATGCCCAATCATAGGAAGACCTGTTATATAATAAAAAAGTAAATTAGTACATGCCCCTATAATAGTGCCAGATATTATTCCAGAAATAACGTCAAAAGGGTAATGAAGCCCAACATAAACTCTGCTGAATGCTATTAAAAAAGCAATGCTGTAAAACAATAAAAATGAATATAAACTATAGCTTCCCATAGAAAAAGATATTGCAAAAGCTACCATAGTGTGTCCTGATGGAAAAGAATGCTTATCTGGAGGATACATTATAGGTATTTTTCCATGCTTTTTATACGGACGAATACGGCTGAAAAAATTCTTTGTGTATAAAAAAACAAATATACATATAATAGCGGCAGTTAAAGCTCTCGAAAAATATATTAAAGCATAATCTATCCTAAACATATAAAAAATAAGATAAATCCCCGCCCATACATAACCGTCTCCAAGCCTGCTCATAAACTTCATAAAACTCTTAAAATAGCCTTTTCTATTATCTTTAAAAATCTTTAAAAATAATTTGTCATCTATTTTGGATAATAGTTTTATTAATGGAAGACTGTTGATGTATGCTATTCTTTTTCTTTTTCTTCTACGCTTTAAGATTTTTTTTAATTTTTTTCTTTTAAGCCTTTTTTTACGCAACTCATCATTTTTTATATCTTCGTCTTGATTGTTTATATTATTTTGTTGTTCCATAATCTAAAAAAGCTTATTTTTTCTCTTTAGATTTCTTAGAAGATGGCAATTTAACATCATTGATAAAATAAAATAATGACTCTATTTCATCTGCTATATTCACATCATTAATAATACAATCTGGTCTTTCTAATAATTTTATAGGTGCAAAATTTAGTACACCCTTAATACCAGCATTACATATTACATCAAACATTCTCTGTGCTTCCAAATCTGGAACTGTTAATATTGCTATCTCTATTTT
The DNA here is from genome assembly GCF_036997485.1 of Brachyspira pilosicoli. Classification (NCBI taxonomy): domain Bacteria; kingdom Pseudomonadati; phylum Spirochaetota; class Spirochaetia; order Brachyspirales; family Brachyspiraceae; genus Brachyspira; species Brachyspira pilosicoli. The sequence continues at coordinate 804,739 of NZ_JAWLPU010000001.1, forward strand.
GTTGTTAATAATGAAATCTTTTAATTCATCTATAGGAAGTATTGGAGTAGGTGCATCTCTATCTATCTTTTCTGGATTATGATCGAAAGCTGCAATTATCTTTATAGACTCATTCTCAAATCCTCTATAGTTAACCAAAGCTTTACCTATTTTTCCATAACCTATTAATATTATATTATGTGATATTTGTTTACCTAATATATTATCTATTTGGTCTAACAAATCATCAATATTATAACCGCCTTTTTTGTTGCCTGATATGTTAAACAATGAAAAATCTTTTCTTACCTGAACAGAGGTTATTCCTATTGCATCACCCAAATTATTAGAATATGCTTTAATAAATCCAAAACTCTTCATTCTTCTTAATGCATTTTTATATTTTAATAGTCGCATTATTTGTGTTCTACTAATCATTTTAAAACCTCTATAGTGTTTTTTATTACATATACATATTAAATTATATCATAATAAAGTTTACTGTCAATAATTTTAGATTATTAACAATACAATAATATTATTTATATATATTTTATTTTGATACAATATATTATTATATGTATCTTTAAGTATATAAAATATAAACAAAAAGTAAAATATAAACGCACAATTTTTTTATTTTTTATTAAATATTAGAATTTATTAAAAAATTATTGTGGAAATAATATCTTTTTATTATATAATAATAAGTATGATAGATTATAAAGAGATAGCAGACAAAATAAAATCATCAAAATATGCCGTAGCATTCACTGGTGCAGGCATAAGTGTAGAAAGCGGAGTGCCTCCTTTTAGGGGAGAAAATGGGCTTTGGGAAAAACATGGAAGCCAATTCGCTGAAATTTCATACTTTACAAGACACCCTAAAGAATCTTGGCATTCATTGAAAAAAGTATTCTACGAACCTATAGATAATGTTAAGCCTAATAAAGCTCATTTAGTATTAGCAGAGTTAGAAAAAAGAGGCATAATGCGTTCTGTAATAACTCAAAATATAGATAATCTTCATCAAGAAGCAGGAAGTAAAATAGTATATGAACTTCACGGCACTGCACAATATGCTGTATGTATGAAATGCCATAATAAATATAAAATAGATAAAAAAATATTATCAATGGACCCTCCTACTTGCGAAAATTGTAATGCCATATTAAAGCCAAATTTTGTATTTTTTGGAGAGGCTTTACCTACTTACGATTTTCAAAGCTCTATAGAGGACGCTCAGAAATGTGATTTATTTATCATCATAGGCACAGGCGGAGAGGTCATGCCTGCTGCTCAGATTCCTCATATAGCAAAGAGAGCTGGTGCAACAATTATGGAGATTAATCCAGAGCCTTCTAATTTTACAAATTCAATAGTTGATATTTATGTTAAAGAGAAAGCAGGCGTTGCATTCACAGAAATAGAGAAATATTTATAATTTTTAATTAGCAAATGATAAGATTATTTCAAAATTTATTAATTAAAATTAAAAAATATAAATGCAGTCCTTTTGCTTCTTTGGGTCATACCCACAGGCACTTCCTACGGTCGCCAAAAGAAGTGGGGGTTCTACCCTACGGGTACGCTTCGCAGGGGGGCTAGTCCCCGAGAGAAGTAAAAACATAAAAAATAAATTTTTACAAACTTAAAATTTTTTTTAGTATATATTAAGACTATTATTTTCTATCAATTTTTTGTTGTTCTTTTTCCCGCAGCTCGCACCCATACCTAAAGGTACTTCCTACGGTCGCAGGCACTCCCTTCGGTCGCGGTGCGGACTTCGTCAAAAGAACCAAAAAGTGCAAATAATAATGCTAAATCAGTTAATGGCAAAGCAATGCAAAATTTAAAACAAAATTATATCTCTATCAAGTTGATGCCGTATTTCTTTGACAATTCTTTATACTTCAAATTGCATTTTATTTCATCGCCTATTGAACTGCAGCAATTCATCATCACATAAAGCTTACTTCTAACACTGCTGTCATACTCTTCGCATAATTGCTTAACAGTTTCATAAACGCAATAATCTTTTGCCTCTCCGCATATATATATTTTATCATAATCTTTCATTGTATAAATCCAAGTATGAGAATTATTAGAAGTATACTTACTTACAACTTCTTGTTTAATAGCTCCGTACATTTCGCTGAACTTATCTGTGCCTTTAACTATTCTATTAACTGTAGTATTTTTTGCTCTCTCATAAAAAAGAAGCATATTAGATAATTGTTTTTCTATAAGCCAGCCGTCTGTAGCATATATACAATGATAAGGCCAAACGATTAGGTTTTGACTGCCTTGCGATTTTAATGTTCTTACATAATCAATTTGAATATCTTCAAAAACAGGTATTACTTCTTTATTTTCTATTTTTTCTATTGTAATTTCTGTAAAAGGCTTAACATCATTACCTTCTTTATTTTTCCATAAACAAGGATGAAATATAGCATCATATCTATGAGTGTCTATTGTGGTGTATATTGCTGAAATTGAATTTATATTCTCAAAAATAAATTTAGTTATTCTTGAAATATCTTGTTTAGCACCGCGTACAGGTAATGCACCTTTTTCTGCGTCTACAAAATCTCTCTGTGCATCAACAATAAGCATTGCATAATTATTTTCTGATTTTTTATTATTGCTGCTACTTGCAAACTCTTCTGCTAATTTATATATATCGCTTTGTTTGATTGGGTTTTCTTCTTTAGCTATATAATCTTCGTTAACTATTTGTTTGTATTCCATAAATAAATCCCCTTATACAAGCTTATTCTATATACATGATAATATAATAATAATTTTTGTAAAGCATTTTTGTTTTATAATTAATTATTTTAGTATATGGCTAAGCTATAACTCTTATATGTAATTCTATATTGATTTATCAGAAATTAATTTTTATTTTTTTATTATTTATGGGGGCTTTGCCCCCATACCCCTAGTTCTTTTATTGGTATAAAAGAACCAAAAGAACTGCATTTTATAAAATCTACCTTTAGGTATATGTTAAATTTTAGATGTTATATTACATCTAAGATATATTGTAAAATATAAAGTTGTAGTATTTGCACTTTTTGCAACTTTTTGCTGCGGGAAAAAGTTGAATAAAAAATTTATACAAACAGTAAATTAAAATAATATAAATATTCATTAATTTAGTATTATAAAGAAATCTATTTTATATGCTTTGATAAAAATATTATTTGCCGAGAATTATAACAGAACTTTAATACTTGTTAAAAATACGAGGTGTTGTTATGATGAAAAAAATATTTGTATTAATCTTAATATCATTAAACACATTAATACTAAATGCAAACATCAATAGCATATTAAATCAAAATAAAACCTACGAAATATATAAAGCTGATTATAAAGAAAAAACATTTAATGCAGTAAGATATATCAATAACAATTATTCAAAAGAACAAATAAAAGCAAAAAATACATACTCAACTTCAAGCATAGATGTGTATTTAGAAAACGGACTTACAGTAGATGAAAAAATATTAAAAGAAATATTATCACAAACAATGAAAGCTTATGAATTAGAAAAATATTTATACGGAGATATAAAAACAAAATTAATACTTCTCATAATGGATATAAACGGCGGACACACAGGAGCTAAACCATATATGCAAGGCTACTCCATATTTGAAGGCAATTACAGCGAAATAGAAAACGAAAATAAGAATATAATATTTTTAGATTATATAAACGGCTGGGATAATGTTGATTCTGTATTAAACACAATAATTCATGAACTTCAGCATATAATTCATTACAGCAATTTGAGAGAAAGCAAAAAAACAGATTTTGATGTGTGGGTGGATGAAGCATTATCCGAAGCAGCAGTAATAGCATACAGAGGATACTTACCAGAAAATCGTCTTCAATACTATAACAGTGATTCTATGTATCTTATAACAAAAGGAGATTATTTTGTTAATTGGTCTAGCGGTTATACTGTGCATAAATATGCAACAGTTTCGCTTTTTATGTATTGGCTAGCTATACATTCAAAAAACGGCTTTGAAATATATAAAGACATAGCAAATGCACCAGAAGAATACAAACACACTTACAAAGCAATTCTATATGCTGCAAATAAAAACATAAAGCAGTTTAAAGATTGGAGCGAACTATATGCTACATGGCTTGAGGCTAATTATAAAAATGAAACAAGCGGTTTATATGGATATAAAGGAATAATAAACACAAAACCAAAAGTGATAACAGCATCTGCAAACTTCCCAATGTCTCCGGGTGCGGCAATATATGTACAGGGAGATTTTTTCTCTGATGACAAACTTCTTAGATATGTTGAGCTTGGCAACAATGTTTATGTAGTTTATAATCCAGATGTTAATGCTAAAGGCAAAGACAGATATTTGATACTAAACTCATATTATTGAGATAGATTTAGATAATTATATTTTATCATACAATTTTTTGTTTTTTATTCAACTTTTTCCCGCCTTCGCACCCACAGGCACTCCCTTCGGTCGCTGTGCGGACTTCGTCAAAGAACCAAAAAGTGCAATTGATTTTAATTATATATATGTTAAAAAAACATATATAAAACTATATCCATTTTTGCATATACCAAAATAATGTTATATTAAAATGCAGTCCTTTTGCTTCTTTGGGCCACCAAAAGAAGTGGGGGTGCGGGGGCTAGTCCCCGAAATACACAAAACTAATTTTTTAATTAAAAATATATATTTATAACTGCATTTATATTTATTATGCTAATTGGCTTTATTGCAAAATTGCTCTTTTTAAGAACTATAAATTTATCTTTGTCAATCTTTGAGTTCTTATAATTTTTTATAAACTTTACTCCATGCTTGTTTATATTATTATATTTTATACTAAGCGTTAGAGTTTCTCTTTTGCTGTTTAATATATCAAAATAAAATATCTGATTAATCTTATCAAATCTCATATTTTCAATTCTTTCAAACTCTGTGATAATTATTTTATAATTTTCTCTCTTGAAAAAATAACCATAATCAAAACTAATATTTTTTATATCCTCATAGCTTTCAAAAAAAATATCTTCTAAATCTTTTTTTATAGAATCAATAAACTTAAAATTAACACGTTCTTTTAATTGAAAATTAGTATTTTTGTTTAATGAAATTTTATTGTCATTATTGGTTCTAAAATTTTCAATACTGCTTTTATTTTTTGATAAATCCTCTATTGATAAATTATTAATATTTTTTTTTGTGTAATTTAATTTTATATTGTCATAAATACTAAAATTATTATTACTTTCATAAAAAGTAGGCATTATATTTGATATAGAATATATTTCTTTATTATTTAAATTATAAACATAAGAAGTAGAACCCATATATCCGCTTGAAAAAACAAATGGATAAGCACCTATTCCAATAAACTCAGAATATCTATTTTCTATATATTTGCTTTTTTTCTCTCCTATCAGTTTATTTAATGTTTCATTGTCAGATGCTTCTATATATCTTATTAAATTATAAATTTTGGCAAGCGTGTTAAACATCAATAATTTATTAAAATAAGCTTTTTTATTAATCATAGCATCAATTCCATTAGCAACACTTCTAAAAAGTTTTGAAAGTGATGGTATATCTTTTATTAATAATTGTGTGGCAATATATTCTGCCTTGTCAAAATCATTTTCATTGCAGGAGTATATTCCCTTTTTAAAAATATCTTCTATAAACATTTTTGAAAATGAAATTAAATTATAATCTATTTGTTTATATTCTTCTTTTATCTCTTCAAGATTATTATAAAACTCTTTGTATTTTAATATGGCTGCTATTTTATGATAGCATAAATTATTATCCTTACAGATAGAGCAGATTGATTTTTCTATGCGGCTATTTTTTTCAAAATAAATTACAGCTTCTTTTAATTTTATTTCTAATATGTTATCTTCTTTTATATTTATTTCTGGAGTATTTTTTAAAATATCCAATGCATATTCAAAGTTTTTTTTGCTTGATATTTTTTTTAATTCATCTACTGAAGTATTTATTATGTAGTTAAAATTATTTTTATTAAAAGACTCTTCTTCTTGAATATTATAATCTATTTTAGAGAGATAATCTCTTATATAAAGAATTGATATTATTATATGCTTACAAATAGTTTTTGATGGGCAAGAACATACTGAGCTTTTTATTTCATCGTTTTTAAATATTACTTCTACATCTTCAAAAGAGACTTTTATATTATCATCATCAAATTTTATATTTATAATATCTTTAATCTTTTCAAAATCTTTTAAAGCTCTGTTGTATATACCTTTATTTGTAAGAGATATAAGAAAGTCTTCTTTGCAATATCTTTCTAATTCTTTTAATTTTTGAAACAACTCATCATTCATACGAGTTCTATAATATAATAAAATAAAAATTTTTAAATATATTATTTAGATTAAAGCATATATAAATTATCCGATATGTAAATTAATAGGAGTTATAATATATGAAATTTGAATTAACAAAAGAAGAATTGAAAAAAATTAATACATCTATAAAAATAGAATTTCCAAAATACACAACACAATTAATGAATTTAGCGAACCAAAATGCTCAAGGTACACGCCCAAAAGTGGTAGGAACTTTGTCTGAAATATTTCAAGAGTATATTGATAATAATCAAAATATAAACATCGAGAATTGGAAAAAATGGTATTTAGAAAACTATCCAGATGCAATTGATAATGCAGCAGAAAAGATAATGGAAAATATAAAAAATCTTCAAGAAGCCATTAAGTTGATAACTAAAGAAATGATATATGAATGGGCAGAAGACTTAGTTATAAACAAAACTTTTAACGGATTATATATACAAAAAGCAATACTTCAAAAATTGGCGCAAATTAAAAAAGAAAATTACAGACTAGCTACAAAAGAAGAAGAATCTCATGGAATAGATGGATATGTTGGAAATACTGCATATTCTATTAAACCAATTACATATAAAACAAATAGATTAAATGAAAAAATAAATGTAAAAATGATTTATTATAATAAAATCTCTGAAGATAGCTTTGATATAGAAATCGAAGATTAATTTATATTTAATAAGCTCAAAAAACTTTTTTTATATATATAATCAGATTCTCTTTCCACATCAACATATCCTGTTTTTATTAAATGTCTGTTTATAAAAGTTTTATTTTTTAAATATATGTAGCAAAGCATATTATTATCATCATCATACTTAAGAGAATCATATTTTAAAAATATTTTTCTTTTTTTTAATTTACCTTCTAAAAATTCTATAGCTTCTTTCTCAAATTTTTTAATAGGTTTAATGCCAATGAGTTTAATTACAATATTGTTGTCAATTTCAATCTTATTAGGGCTTATTATCTTTTTTACTTGAAAGAATTTTTCTTCTTCTATTTTTTTATTATCTATCTTTGAACCAAATTGTATCTTTTTTATATCTATTTTTTTATCCATTTTATGCGGGTCTTGAAATATATATGGTAAATCTTTTTCAAAATTTTTTGAATCATTATCAACATCAAATATAAATTTATTATTTAAATCATTTTGTTCTACATTCAATTTATTTTTTATAATAGGAATAAAATCCTTATTAATTTCGTATCCTATAGAATTTCTTCCAAGATTTTTTGCAGCTAATAAAGTAGTACCGCTTCCAGCAAAAGGGTCAAATACTGTTTCATTAACAAAAGAAAACATCTTTATTAATCTCCTAGGAAGTTCTTCTGGAAACATAGCTATATGTTCATTTTGTTTGGCTCCACCAAAAGTCCAATGTGAAGCAAAATATGTATTCCATTCTTCTTTACTTAATACCGACTCTTCTTTTTGTTCTTTTGTAGGTTTTGGAGCATTACCTAACTTTTTAAATATTAAAATAAACTCATAATCTATTTTTAGTATTCCATTTCGAGGATAAGGAAAACTTCCCATTACAGAGCCTCCACCAGAAGTATTCATAGTAGTATTTTTTTGCCATATTATTGCACCCATATAATCCATACCTAAAGCCTCACAAAATCTTATAATTTCTGTTCTTATAGGTATTACTTTATATCTGCCGTAATATACGGATCTAGCAAATTGATCGCCTATGTTTATACACAATCTGCATCCGTCAGATAAAATTCTATAGCATTCTTTCCAAACTAAATTTAAATTATTAATGTATTCTTCATAACTATCATTAAACCCTATTTGATTTTCAGAACCATAATCTTTTAATTGCCAATATGGAGGAGAAGTAATGATTAATTGCACAGATTTATCTTTTATTTTGCTTAAATATCTGCTGTCGCCTAGTATTATTTTATGACTAATCATGAAATTATTTCCATTTTGAAAGATTAAATATGGTGTTTTATTATGTTATAATTTAACGATAATGTCAACATATTAATTTATAATATTTTTTATTGAAATATTTAACTTATTAAAATATACTGATATTTAACTTTTTTACTTAAATAACATTAGAACATAAAAAATTATTGACTTTGTAAAAATTGAGAATAATAAAACAATTAAAAGAACATAACAATAAATGGAGATAAATAAAAATGGAATTACTAGCACCAGCAGGCAATAAAGAAAAATTGGAAGTTGCATATCATTATGGAGCAGATGCAGCTTATATAGGAGGTGCTTTATTTAATTTAAGACATCAAAGCAAAAACACAACTATAGAAGAACTTGCTCAATGTTCAGATATTGCTAAAACCCTAAACAAAAAAATATATCTTACATTAAATGCATTTTTGCATGAATATGATAAAAATAATTTAAAAGACTATTTAAAAGAGATATCAAGTTTAAATATAGATGCTTTTATTGTATCAGATTTGGGAGTGTTAGCAGCAGTTAAAGAAACGATACCAGATGCAACTATTCATATAAGCACGCAAGCATCAGTTACAAATAGCTATTCTTGTAAAATATATGAAAGCCTCGGGGCAAGCAGAATAATATTAGCAAGAGAACTTTCATTAGACGAAATAAAAGAGATTAGAGATAATACTGATTTGGAATTAGAGAGTTTTGTACATGGGGCAGTATGCATGTCTTATTCTGGAAGATGCCTACTTTCAAACTTTTTAAATAATAGAGATGCAAACGGCGGAGAATGCTCTCAGGTTTGCAGGTGGAATTTCAAAACCTACATAGAAGAGAAAACAAGACCTGGCGAGTTTATGGAGATAGAAGAGGGAGATGACCATTCTACAATATTGAGCAGCAGAGATTTACAAATGGCAGAATATTTGCATTTACTTCAGAAGGCTGGAATTGATTCTATAAAAATTGAAGGCAGAATGAAGAGTGTTTATTATGTTGCTAATACTGTGAGAGTTTATAGAGTTTTATTGGATTTGCTTGAAAGAGTAGGTTATGAATCTTATCCAGAAGCTATCAAAAAAGAGCCTATTGCAAGTTATTTAAAAGAGTTAGACACAATAAGCAGAAGAGAAAGCGATACAGGTTTTTATTTTGGTCGTGATAATATAAAACCAACATTAAAAGGATATTTAAAAGGCAGAAGGCTTATGGGTATGATTGCAGATGACAGCGAAGAATATGCAAAAATAACAGTTTACAACACAATAAAAAATGGTGATGAATTAGTATATATAGGCAAAGATTTTCTAAAGCATAATGATAATAGATTTAAGCTTTTTATAAAGACAGAAGAAAATGAGTTTATAGAAGTTGATAATATTAGAAATGTAGATAATGCCTATATAAAATCAAGTGTTCACAATTTCAAGAAATACGACATTATCACTATAGAAGAATAATATAGGAATAAGAGAATAGAAAAAATAAATATATGATGATATTAGCTGTAGATTTCGGACGCAAAAAAACAGGCACTGCATTTATGGATATGAATATAAAAATTCCTTTTCCATGCAAACTCATAGAAGAAAGCAATGCAAGAAAAGTAAAACGTGCTTTAATGGACATAATAGAAGAGAAAAAAATTGATACAGTTGTTTTTGGGCTTCCTTTATCAGATGAAGGAAAAGAGAGCGAATGGTGTGCAGAGATAAGAAGATTTTCTGAATTTCTTTTGAAAAGCGTAAAAGTAAACATTGTATTTGTAGATGAATATGGTACTTCAAAAGAAGCTGATTTTATTTTGAGAGGCAAAAAGAAAAGTGTTAAAAAAAAAGCTAATGATTTAATTGCTGCTGTTTTAATATTAGAAAATTATCTTAGTATTTTAAATAAGAATACTTAAAAAATACATATATTATTACTATAAAAGAATATTAAATCACCTTATAACAAAATACATATTTCCATAAAAAATATAACTTTTATTTAAAAAATTATGTAAAGTAATTTTTTTAAATATCGATAATTATTATATAAATTAAGGGATGGTATTTTATGTTTAACTTATATGAAGAACTTACAAAAATTGAAATAATTCTTAATAAAGAAATAGAAGTCTACAAAGTTATATTGGAAGATGAAGAGAGAAAAGTAAACTCTATCATAGATACAAGACTTCAAGATGTGCATATGTACTGCGATCATCAAAATGAAAAAATGAAAGAGGCTAATGAATTAAGAAAGTTAAGAGAAAATATTACAGACTTAATAATATTAAATAAATTCCCTCATCTTTCTCAAACAGCTACTTTGTCTGATATAATAAGAAAAATACCTCTAAATAAAACAGCTAAAATATCCTCACTTCGTTTGGAGCTTGTAACTTTAATGGCTAGATTAAAACATCTAAATAAATTAGCACCAAAATTATTTGATGAGGCATTAGACTTTTTTACAGATATGAAAGAAGTATTAAATGAAAGTAAAAAAGTTGGCTACAACAACAAAGGAAAAGAACATTTACTTAATAGAAAATTATCTGTATTAATAAACAAGCAGGTATAATAATAATAAATAAAATAATAGCTTCATATTAATAAAATAATATGAAGCTTTTTTATTTTAAATATATTTTAATTAAAAAATATTAGTTTTTAGAACATCTTTCATTTATTTCTTTAACTAAATTATCTATTTTTTCATCGTCCATTCCATGACCTCTGCAGCCTTCTTCAAGACTTTCCCAGCTTGCAACATGACAACCTACACAATGAAGGCCATAGCTCATCATAATCTCTACTGAATCTGGAAATATCTGTATAATTTCCCCTATACTCATATTTTTATTTATCATAATTTTTCCTCTCTTATAATTTTTTAGTCTCTATATAATATATATAATATGATTTTTTGTCAAAAAGTAAAATGATAATTATCTATTAAATACTATTGGATAATATTCATTATAATTTTTTATATATTTTCTTAAATAATTTAAATTAAACTCTCCTGTGTTTTTTAGAGTTTCTTTTTCAATATTAGCAAGCTTTTTTACCATAGAGCTATTTCCGAGTTTTTTATAAACACGCTTAAAAGTCATAATGAAAGATAAACTATTATGATATGTAATATCCTCATCAAAAATAGAAGCAGCCTTCTCTAAACTAAAACCATCTTTGCAAGTAAGTGCAAAATAAGCATACAATAATAATACATAGTCATGACAATTTTCGCTATAATTATCTACAGCTTCTTTTATTAGTTTTAATGCCAAAGCTTCATTTTTGTTTACGCCTATTCCATTATAATAGCAATGTGAAAGCGCCGCTTTAGAACAAGATGAATGATAATTATTCATTTTTGCTATCTCATTTGCTTTATAATATATTTCAAAAGCTTTGTTTTCATTCTTCTCTATTCCTCTTCCTAATTCATAAGCTCTACCTAAGATAATATGAGATGGTTCGAATGTGCGGTATAAATCAATTGAAGTATTAGCCATTCCTATTGCTAACTCAGGAGAAGGGGTTAGAATGTTTCCATAAAATAGCTCTTTTGAATATATATAATATGCAAAAAAGTCATTCATATTTATTGCCATCTCTAAATACTTAATGCCATCATAATAATATTTTTGAGGTATATTGTATATCATCACTTTTGCTATTTTTCTATATATGATTGCTTTGTTTAGTTCACTGCTGTTTAACGATATTTTTAAGTTTTCTATTATAGTTTCATAATCATGAGATTTGGTTTCTATTAGAGAGAATGCATATATATACCTTAAATGATACATATCTTCATCGTTATTAAAATGTTCTATGTTATTATTTAAATTATCCAATATTTCTTTTGCAGCTAATACTGCTTCTTTATAGTTTTTTAATTTATAAAAAGAAAATGTTTTATATATTAAAGCTCTGATATCTTTTGATTTGTTTAAATGCTTAATAACCTTTTTATAGTCTTCATCTGTTTTGGCATTATAATAACAAAATTCTAATATATCATTATAAAACCATTCACTAAAGTCATCATTGTTTTTTAATATATCATCAAATTCATGTATAGCCTTATCAGTTTCTCCAATATAAGCATATAGATTAGCTTTATAGTATTTATATTGAATATATTTTTTATCTAAAGAGAAATTTTTTATTATTTTATCTAATATATAAAATGCTTCATTAAGATGTTTTTTTTCTGCATAGCATCCTCCGCTTACAATATAATCATGTAAAGCCTCAGCCTTGCCAAGCATAGCAGCCAATTTATATTTATTATCATTTTCAAGTAGTATGTCATAATTTTTTATGGCATTCAAATAATCTTTTTTACTAAAATACCATTCAGCCCTTTCATAAACAGCATTATAATTTTTATCATTAAGCTCTATAGCTCTGTTTAAAAAAAGCAAAGCATCATAATAAAACTCGCTATCTACCCCCTTTTTAGCTAATGCTATAGCCTTTAAAAAATAAGCATCATCATAAAAAGGAAAATCTTTTATAAGTTCATTAGCCTCATAATCTGCTTTAATTAATATATTTAAATTATAATAGCAAAGTCCCCTCTCAAACCTCGCAAGTTTAGACTCTTCAATATCAACCCTTTCAATAAAATCATCATAATACCCAATAGCCTGATGAAAGTCAGAAGCATTCTCTCCATTGTTTAAATAGCTATTACCAAGTATAAGTAGAGCATCATAAGCTTTTTTGTCTTTCTCAAATAAAACCTGTGCATATTCTCTTTCTTTATCTATATTTCCTATATCTCTATTTAAATACATTAATCCCCTATAGGCATCAATTATATTAGGGTCCATTTCTATAGAATGAAGAAGATCATACTCTATATTTGAATATATTAAAGAAAGATTTGCACTTGAATAATCATACTTATTTTTTTGTAAATCTATAAATCTAAACTTCCCTCTCATATAAAACGCTTTGGCATTATCAGGGTTTTTATATATTAATAGGTTTAATTCTTCTATGGCTCTTTTATAGTCACCATCATTAATATATCTATTAATATCTTCCAAAGAATCCATAAGAATAGTTCCAATTTTTTATAATATCAAAATTATAATATTAAACGAATTATAAATCTATAAAGCATAGTTATTAGAGGAGGTACTACCATTTGAAGTATAAGCAAAAATACAAGAGGAGATAAATCTATAACTCCTATTATAAGCTTATCTCTGAAATTTCCAAAAACTTTATCTATAACCCCATCGGTAATTCTATAAAAGAAATTAACTATAGGATTATAATAATCTAAATGTATAGCACCAAAAGCAGTAAGCCAGCTAATAATAATCCATATAAACCATATAAAAGAGTAAAGCCTTAAAGCCTGCATTATAAGAACATATATAAAATTAATAATCTGTATTAACATAAACCCTCATTGTTATTTGATATTGCTTAAAGCCTCATTAACATCTTTGGCAGTATTTACTATAGTGAGAAATCTTGTAGCTTCAAACAAACTTGTTAATTTGCTGCTCAAAGAACAAAAATAAACTTTTCCGCCATTTTCTCCAGATACTCTTAAAGTGGAAGCTATTAATCCCAAAGCAGAAGAACACATATAATCTATATTATGAAAATCAAACACAAAATTTAATATACCTGCATCTTTTATATAATTAAGTTTTTCTTCTAATATATCAACATTTTCAGATATGATATTTTTTTCTATATTAATAATAGCAGTCTTCCCATCTATAACAGTACTAACCATACTTATTACTCCTTATATACATTTTTTAATTTTATTATATATAATGAAAAAATCAATATTATAGTTTTATATAGTCTAAATAAAATTATTTATCCCATTCAATTAATATAGGGCAATGGTCGCTTCCAAGAACATCAGTTAAAATATCAGCTCTTTTAATATTATTTGATATTTCATTATTAACAAAGAAATAATCTATTCTCCAACCTACGTTTTTTTCTCTGGAACGAGTTTTCATATCCCACCAACTATAATGTCCGTTTTCTTTTACAAACATTCTAAAAGTATCAGTAAAACCGCTATTTAAAAATTTTGTTATACGTTCTCTTTCTACAGGTAAAAAACCAATACTCTTTTCATTTTCTTTAGGTCTAGCTAAATCTATAGCCTCATGAGCAATATTCATATCCCCGCATAATATTACATTAGTTTTCTCTTTTAATTTTATCATCTGCTTAGTCATTTCGTCATAAAAAGAAAGCTTATAATTAAAATGCTCCTCAGATTTGCCGCCATTAGGAAAATAAACATTAAATATAGTAAAATCATCAAACTCTAAAGCAAGTATTCTTCCTTCTCTGTCTGTGAATTTAGAACCAAATTTATTTTTTATTTCTTTATTAGGTTTTAATTTAGTATATATAGCAACTCCGCTATAGCCTTTTCTTATTTCTGGGTCAGCGGGGTTAATAAATAATTGATAGCCTTCTATATTTCTCAAATCTTCTGGAAGCTGTTCTTCAAAAGCCTTTGTTTCTTGCAGGCATACTATATCAGCATCCTCTTTTTTTATAAAATCTAATAAGCCTTTTTTATATGCAGCCCTTATGCCATTAACATTCCAAGAAATTATTTTTAGTGTACTCATACATTGCCTTTAATAAGTTATTTAGTATTATACTAATAATTTCATTATTTGTCAAAATTGGAAGTTCTATTTATAAGCAGTTGAGTTTTTTTATGAAAAAATATTAAGTTTTTAAAATATTATTAAAGAAAGAAATTGTTAATTTGAAGCTATATTCCCGCTATCGGCATTTTTTTTAAAAAAATTAGTATTTACTTTTTTTAAAAAAATATTATAATATGTTTATATATTATGTTATTATTTTGTAGGGGATGACTAAATAATATACAAAACATAATAAATTTGGAAATTATAATTTTTTAATGACTATTCATGGAGGGTAGTAACTATGATTATCAACAATAATGTTTCTGCATTAAATGCAAACAGGCAGTTAAACTTAACTGGCAATCAAATGACAAAAACAATTCAACAACTTTCAAGCGGTATGAGAATTAATACTGCAGGAGATGATGCTTCTGGTTTAGCAGTATCTGAAAAAATGCGCTCTCAATACCGTGGTTTACAACAAGCTACTAGAAATGCTCAAAACGGCATATCTTTCATTCAAACAACTGAAGGTTATTTAAATGAAACTACTAACATTATGCAAAGAATGAGAGAATTAGCTATTCAGTCTGCTAACGGTATATATTCTGACAGCGACAGAGCTTTAATTCAAGTAGAAGTTAATCAATTAGTAGCTGAAGTTGACAGAATCGCTTCTCAAGCTGAATTCAACAAAATGAATATGTTAACAGGTCGTTTTGCTGCTGACGGTCAAACTCCTATCACTTTCCACATTGGTGCTAATATGGATCAAAGAGTATCTGTTAATATAGGTGCTATGACTGCTGCTAACTTACAAGTTGGCGGTGATACTCCTCTTTCTATCTCTTCTGTTGAAACTGCTAACCAAGCTTTAGGAAGAATAGATGAAGGTATACAAATGGTTGTTGCTCAAAGAGCAGAATTAGGTGCTGTTCAAAACAGAATGGAATCTATGGTAAAAAGCTTAATGATAGCTACTGAAAACACTATCGCTTCTGAAAGTGTTATAAGAGATGCTGATATGGCTCAAGCTATGGTTGCTTATACTCGTGAACAAATCTTACAACAAACTGGTGCTGCTATGTTAGCTAATGCTAATATGAAAAATCAGTCTATAATGAGAATTATAGGATAATTTAGTCGTCTTATTACAAATATAGTAAAAAGCTCATTGGTATTTTTGTACTGATGAGCTTTTTTATAATGTGAAGAAAAAATATTTTATATTAATTATGCTATATTTTAGATTCTAAATTATAAATAATTTTAGGAGTTGTAATATGATTTTAAATACAATTGAAGATTTGCAAAAATATTTTAAAGGTGTTAAAGAAAGAGCAAATCATCATGCTGGAAATGTTAATAATATAATATATCCGTTATTAAGTTTTGTTATATTATATTCTTCTTATATAAATGCCAGAGAATATAAGGGCGAACTTGCTAATATCGTAAAAGTAAATATAAAAAAGAAAGACTTATGTATTATGTATGAACATGAAACAGGAAATATAATTATAAAAGAAAAAAATCATAAAGGAACACCTTTAAAAAGTTTTAATAATAAATCAACAATTGAAGATATTAAAGATTTTTTTAACAAAATTTAAAATAATTATTATAACGTTTCCATTAATTCTAATATAATTCCGTCAGGATCTTTAAAATATAATGCCTTACTTTTTGAAAATCCGTAAGAAGTAAAATCAAACTCTTGCGGCTCTGATAAACATTCTACGTTATTATCAATTAGATGTTTATATACTTTTTCTATATTATTTACTCTGAAGCAAATTTCTGATGTTGAAATTTTATTTAATTTAGGTTTATCTTTTATAGTTTCAGGACTTACAAACTGCAATAATTCTATAGGAGGAGCTATTATATTATCACTGCCGTTGAGATAAGCAATTTTTACTTTGCAATTATTCATAGCAAAAAGAGCATCGGTTTCTTTTCCTTCCATAACAGCCTCACCTATCAATTTTAATCCTAAAATATTTTTATAAAAATTAATGGAGTTTTCTATATTGCTTACTGTGATTCCTATATGCATTACTTCTTTTAACATATAATTTACACCCTTAATAAAACTTATTTTCTATATAATTTTAATAAATTAACATAAAAAATCAAATAAATAAAAATATTTTTTAACAATTTTTAAAAGTTGACAATAGTTGTTTTCTAATATATAATTACAACGAGTAAAATAATCTATAAATAAAAAATCTAATAAATAGAGGTGTAATATGTCAGGACACTCCAAGTGGGCTAGTATTAAACATAAAAAAGCCGCAAATGATTCAAAAAAAGGTAAGATTTGGTCAAAAATAGCAAAAGAGATAACAATAGCAGTAAAAGAAGGCGGAAGCCCAGACCCAGACCAAAATGCAAGATTAAGAATGGTAATATTAAAAGCTAAAGGCACTAACATGCCTAATGATAATATAGATAGAGCCATTAAAAGAGGTTCTGGTGCAGGTGAAGGTGCTAATATAGAAGAGATGTCTTATGAAGGTTATGCTCCAGGCGGAGTTGCAATCATAGTAGATGTTGCTACAGATAACAAAAACAGAACTGCTGCTGAAATAAGGTCAATATTTAGTAAAAATGGCGGAAACTTAGCAGAAAGCGGTGCTGTTTCTTGGCAGTTTAAGAAAAAAGCTGTTGTAATGGTTCCTGCTGCTGGAAATACTGAAGATGCTTTAATGGATATAGTACTCGATGCCGGTGCTGAAGATATTGAACAAGATGATGAAGTATTTACAGTTACTGGACCTATGGAGGCTTTATCTTCTATAGTTGATGCTTTAAAAGCTAAAGGTATAGAGCCTGAAAGTGCTGAGATTGTACGTATGGCTGATAATACTATGACTATAGCTGAAAATGATGCTAAAAAAGTTATGAAAATAATTTCACTTTTTGAAGACCATGATGATGTTTCAGCTGTAGCTACTAACTTAGAAATTACAGATAACTTAATAGAAGAAGAATAATATTATTTAATGATAACTTTAGGTATAGACCCGGGATTTGCTAGGTGCGGTTATGCTTTTATAGAGGCTAAAAACTCCGAGTACAAAATAGTAAATTCTGGGCTTATCGAAACCTTTTCAAACGAAGAATATAATCAAAGACTTTCATTTATATATACTCAATTAGATTCACTTATTAAACAATACAAGCCAGATAATGCTTCAATAGAAGAGCTTTTCTTTTCAAAAAATACAAAAACTGCAATAAAAGTTGCTGAGGCAAGAGGTGTTATAATATTAGCGCTTACTTTAAATAATATAGAGTTTAAGGAATACAAACCAAGAGAAATAAAATCGCAAATAACAGGAAACGGAAATGCTAATAAGGATGCTGTTATAAAAATGGTTAATCTTTTTACAGGTGCAAATATTAAGCAAGATGATACGGCTGATGCTGTAGCTATTGCTTTGGCACATGCTTCAAGAAACAGAATTTTAAAATAATTTTTTATAATTTGTATATTATTATTAAAGCTTTTCTATTTCTTCTATACTTAATCCTGTGTATTTTGATATCAAATTAAAATCTGCCCCATCTTCTTTCATAGATTTAGCTATTATTAATGTACTGTATTGTTTTCCTTTCTCTATGCCTTGTTCTATACCTTTCTCCAATTCTCTATGAAGTGTTTCTCTTTGAAAATATTCTTCTGCTTCCTTTATCTTATATACATCAAGTAAGGGATTTTCTGATATAAATGATTTGCATTTTTTATCTACTTCATCAAATATTGTGTTTTCTTTTATTAGGTTTGACATTCTCTCGCCTCCAATAAAAAATTTGTACCAACTATTTAAATCTTTATTTAGTTGTTTATCATAATTAAATTTCGGTAATTCTAAAAAATGAAATTGACAATGGTCTGTAAGTATTTTATTGTGTTTTAATTCTTTTAATATATAACAACTGTAGCAATCTTCTATGCCGTCAAATAAAACAAAATCTAAGATATTTATACTTATAACAGGTAGAAGTTTATTATAATCATCGCCTTTATTTAAGTTTAAACTATAATTGCTTGCCCAATAAAATAATGTTCTCTTAATAAAAGTTTCATTGCCTTGTAATTGTATCTCTATTATAACAACTTCTCCAGTATCGGCTGTGCATTTTATATCCACTACGCTTTCTTTTGAATTAAGATATTTCTGCAAATTAAATGGATTTAGTATCTCTAAAGTTTCAAAAGTTTTGAAATTCAAATTATCCATAACAGCATTAACAAAGTTTAATACTATTTTTTCATTTCCAAGATTTGAAAAAAGATACCTTATAAAACAATCATTCTTTTTGTTTAATGTATCTACAGTGATGCTAAACTCATTCATAAATATATTATAGCAAAATGGAAGATAAAAGTCAAAATATGGATTTTGTTAGTGTTTAAATATATTATACATAGTTTAATACTTCTTTTATAAATAGATTATTTGATTTAGAAAGGTCTACAACTTCAAGATAATTTGCATCTGTACCATCTTCATTTTTCATAATAGATAGTATTGGTCTTAAAGGCAAATTATTATTTTGCTGTATTACTCTTGCTGTTTGTCCATTTGATAATTTTACTTTTGTATTGTTCGGATAAAATCCTATAGCTTTTTGAAAATGTTTTACTATATCCATATCAAAATCTTTTTTAGAAAGCGATATAATAATTTTCATTGCCTTATCTGCAGTACAAATTAAACCGTCATTTCCATTAACAATGAGATTATTAAACTTATTTGCTATAGAAACTACTTTACTGTATAGTCCTATATCTCTATTTTCTTTTCCAAAAGGATAACCGCTGCCGTCATATTTTTCATGATGCTCTAATATTATATCTGCAATATTATCTTCCAAATTATCTCTCTTAGCAAGTTTATATCCATGCGTTGTATGCTTTTTTAACATATTGATTTCATCTGCAGTTAAATTTTTTTTGTTTAATAAATATTCTTGAACTAATACTTTTCCTATATCATGGAGCAAAGCCCCAAGCATAATATTGGATATATCAGCTTTTGTTAAATTCATTTCTATTGCTGTGATGGCAGATAATGCAGCAACGTCCACTGCATGTTTATATATAGATTCATCTTTTCTTTTTAATATAGCTAAATAAGAATGAGCTTCTCTATTTTCTAATATAGAATTAAGCATAATATCAACATCTTTTTTTAATTCTATAAAATCAACAGTACCATTATTTTTTGCTATATTATAAGCATTTTTAGTTTTTTCTATTGTGATATTATTAATATCTAAAGCTTTTTCGCTGTCAATTTTTAATATTTCTTTGCCGTTTTCTTCTATTATAACTCTTTTATTTAATTGGTTTTTAATGCTATTATCGAAATTGTTTTCATATTTATTTTCTATTAACTCTACAACAGATACGGTTTCAATGGAATTTTTTTTTAATAATTCTATAGTGCTTTTTGTTACAATAGAGCCCATGTCTATTATAATATTATCATTGCTGTCATATACATTAGAAGCTATTTTCATTCCTTCTTTAAGTTCTGTTATTTGTATATTAAACATATTCTCTCCGTTTTTAGCTATATATATTTCGGCATAAATTATAGTTTTTTATACAATTATCACTTTATTATTAATACAAACTCTCTTTTTTTGTTTTCAGCATATTTAGAACAAAGAACTCCAATTTCATCTATGATAATATCTTCTGTAGGCAGAGTTAAATCCATACATAAAGCAACTATTTTATTTTTTGAATATATTTTTTTAACAGCATTAAGCACTTTTGAAAGTCTATAAGGAGTATCCAATACTATAACAGGAACATTTAATTTTTTTAATTCTATTAGCTTTCTCTCTCTTTCTCTGTCATCTCTGGGCAAAAGTCCAGCATAATAAAACTCTCTAAAATTAAAAGGCAAACACATAATAGCCGCTGTAACACTGCTTACACCGGGTATGGGTTTTACTTTTATATTATAAGAATAACAATATTCAAGAAGCTCTCTTCCTGGGTCTTCCAAAGCCGGTGTTCCGCAGTCACTTATAAGAGAGACAGTCTTACAATTTAATATTTTTATCATTATATCATCAATGTCTTTGCCTTTTTTTGTATGCTCGCTGAACTCTATTAATTTTGATTTATCTATATTAAGGTTAAGGTTTTTAAAAAGTGTAGTAGCCTCTCTAAAACTTTCAACTAATATAATATCACTTTCTGTTAATATTTCTTTAAGCCTCTCGGTATTATCTTTATAATTACCGATATCTCTCGAAGCTATGTAAACTACAGGCATCAAATTATTGTCTCCTCATTATAATATTTTTATTAGTATGCATATAATCCCAATTATTATTTATTATATTATTGCTTATAAATATATTTGTAAAGAATGTATTTGTAAGGAAGTTGTTAGCTTTAGAACGTTCATAAGCTTCATTAAGTTTTTTTACTTTTAGGTTTAAAGCTCTTGCTATGCTGTATGTTTCTTTGTCTATGTTGCCGTCTATATCATTTGTCCTAAATCTGCATTGAAAAGCGTACAAAACTTTCCTTGATTCAAAGTCCCAAATATTATTAGTAGGCATACTTGTATAACCATATTTTATAAACTCATTTTTTATATCCATTACAGTAGCAGTTCTATAATCATTGCTCATCATAAAGTTACTGTAATCTTCTTCATCATACCATATACCCAAATCATATTCATCGTATAATCTTTTCCAAGGGAATTTTGGTCCTGGGTCTTTTTTTCTGTATGGTGCTATATCTGAATGACCTAATATATTATAAGGTCTTATTCCATATTTATCTACCAGCTCTCTAAGAAGATATGCTACTTTTTCTATTTGTGATTCTTCGTACTCTAAATACTCATCGTAAGGAGTAAAATATAAGTTTTCAAGCTGTCTTTTATTCATTCTTGCAAGCTGTTGCGGGGTGTTTGTTACTTTTTGTATATAGCCTAAATTTACAATTTCTATTCCAACTGAGCTATCATTAATGCTGTATCTATTTTGGTACATTGTAATTCCTGCATGCCAAGCTCTGTTTGTATCATCTACAAGTTTATATATAGGTTCATTTGCTCTTGTTGTTATCAAATAATGCGAAGATACTCCCGGGTCTGTCAATACTTTTAAAGACATATCATCATCTAATGCAGTGTAATGAAGTATTATATAATTAATTCTTAAATTGTATGAACCAGATTTATAAAGAGTTGATATTCTTGGTGCTTTTTTTCTTTTGTTTATGGCAGGTGCTGTAATTTCTTCTGTATTGTTTGAGCAAGAAACGATAGCACTTATAATAAATAATATAAAAATATGTTTAAACATAACAAGCTGCTCCATTAAATCTATAACGCATAAAACCATTATAATTGTCCTTTATATCTATATGTGCAAAATGAAAAGCCTGAGCTGTATTTATTCTTGAATGCTTATGAAGTAAATTTGAATAAAAACTCATAATAAAATCATTGTATGTATTATCGGATAAACTTCCAATTCCAGAAACTATAGTGTTTACACCGCATGATAAAAATGATTTTACTATATTGCTGTCATTCATATTGCATGCATTAATAAAAATCAATTTCGGAGGATTTTCTAATGCAGAAATATTATTCAACATATAATCTTTACTTAAAGATAAACCATTCGAATGCCCATGTGTAATAATATGCACTATGTCGTAATTTTCTAAGACTTTTACAAACTCAAAATAATTATGTTCTTTTTTATATATATCAATATTTAAATTGTTATTAACAGATAATTTCTTTAATAAATCAATTTCTTTGTCATCGTTTATGTCATTGTATGGTATTGATACTACAGCAATTTTTTTATTGTTTGTAATCTTTTTATGCATTACATTAACAGCACTAATATAAGAGAATATTATTTTTTCGGATAAAAATTTATTATTGTATGATAATATATCCCAAGGTATTGAAGAGGTTGTTTCATCAAGATTTAAATAAACTATTCTAAAGCCTTCAAACAAATGCTCTCTAAAATCTTTTTCTGGTATAAGCATATTCATTAAATAATTTCCGATTTCTAAATATTTGCTTATATTATCATTTTCGCTGTTTGATTTTTTTAATAATCTTAAATATTCTTTATATATGCTGTTGTATGCGTCAAAATCAAAAGTTTTTTTATATTCTGCAATATATAATGATGGATAAGTTTCTATTGCTTTATAATGAAATATATATTCTTTTTTATTTTGCTTTTCTACGGTGCAGCTTAAAAATGTTTGAGAGAGATTTTCGTTTAGCAAAATTAATCTTTCTTTTAGCTTTGAAAAAATATTTTCATCTATATTATAAATTGAAAAATCATTATATTTTTCTTCGAGGTTGTAATATATTCCTCTTCTTTTTTTGTAGGTGTCTGTTATGTTTAAATACAAAAGACTATCTTTTTCTGTTTTAGTATTTAAATCTATTTCGTATGTGCCGTATAATTTATTTTTTTCATTGTCGTACAAAAATATATTTATTTTTTCTTTTTTGTTTATTTTTTTCAATTGAGATTTTTTTATTTTTATACACTCAAAATTTGAAGAGTCAAAGAAGTTTTTATTTTGCGTTACAATATAATTACTCATAAATTATTATTTAATATTCATTCCTATAAAATATTTGTATTATACATTAAAGATATATAAAATTAAAGCTATGTAATTTTAATTTTTTAGAAAAATTACATTTTGTTTATTTTTGCATTATTTTCGGGGACTAGCACCCTGCGAAGCGTGCCCTTAGGGTACGAACCCCCATTTCTTTTACCGACGCTCTGCGTGCCTGCGGCAATGTACCTTTCGGTATTGGTATAAAAGAACCTTATATCTTTCGGATACGCTTCGCGAAGAACTGCATTTTTATTATAAATTTTATAATTTAATTGTACGTTAAAATGCACTCCTCCGCACGACTAAGAAGTTATAATTAAAGCATAGCATTACCGTGCGGAAAACTCATATGGCGAATACTTCAAAGAAAAAAATAATTGTGAATAAAAAAGCACTCCTCCGCACGACTAAGAAGTTATAATTGAAGCATAGCATTACCGTGCGGTAAGCCGCCGACCGTAGGGAGTGCACAGCTAGGCGAGTAGTGCGGCAAGGTGGTACAGCTCGTACGCGGGAAAAAGTTGAATAAAATAAAAAGATTATATAACAATAATTACATAAAAACATGTTGAATAAAATGAAAAATGTAATAGTATATTAGGCAAAATTATTTTTATTAAGGAAACAAAAATGAAAGTATTTATTAGTGCAGATATAGAAGGAGTAACAACTACTACACAATGGCCAGATACAGATATGGGCTCATTAACTTATAAAGAGCATGCATTACAAATGACTAAAGAGGTTAATGCTGCTTGTGAGGGAGCGATACTTGCTGGTGCTAAAGAGATATTTGTTAAAGATGCCCATGACTCTGCTATGAACATAGACCAGACTGCTTTGCCTGATATTGTAAAAGTGCATAGAAAATGGAGCGGGGATCCTTATTCTATGGTTGAGGGTATAGATGAGAGTTTTGATGCTGTAATGTTTATAGGATATCATAGTCCTGCTACAAGCGGAAACAATCCTCTATCACATACTATGAATAATGCAAGACTATTTAGCATAAAGTTAAATGATGCTGTAGCAAGCGAGTTTATGTTTTTTAGTTATGCTGCAGCTTATAGAAATGTACCTTCAGTATTTTTGTCTGGAGATAAAGGGCTTTGCGATGATGCTAACAATATGGACCCTAATCATCCTAGTTTAATAACACTTGCTGTAAAAGAGGGTGTTGGCTATTCTACTATTAACTATTCTCCTAATCTTATGATTAAAACTATTAAAGAAAAAACTGAAGAAGCTTTAAAACAAGATTTTAAATGTTTAAAACTTCCAAAGACTTTTAAGCTTGAAGTAACTTATAAAGAACATGGTTATGCTTATAAGATGTCATTTTATCCTAATGCTAAAAAAGTTAATGATAACACAATAGTTTATGAGAGTAATGATTATTACGAGATACTTAGAGCTATGAAGTTTATTTTATAATTTTTATTAATTTTATTAAATAAGTATTATTAATTAAATATAATAATATTGCTTTTAAAAAATTATATTATATAATATTACTACAAAAAATAATTTAATATATGGATTAATTTATGAAAAAAGTAAATGTTTGTTTATTGGGTGCTTCAGGTGCCGTTGGTAAAGAGATGCTTAAAATATTGCAAGAGAGAAAATTTCCTGTTAATGAATTAAGATTATTAGGTAATAAGACAGCAGGTCAGAAGGTTATTTTTAATAATAAAGAATATACCATAGAAAAACCTACTAAAGATTCTTTTAAAGATATGGATATTACTTTGGTTGCTGTTGGAAGCGATGAGAGTAAAAAGTTAAGTCCTTTGGCTGCAAAAGCTGGAAGCGTTGTTATTGATAACAGCAGTGCTTTTAGAATGGATAAAAATGTTCCTTTAGTAGTTCCAGAGGTTAATCCTGAAGATGTTAAGCTTCATAAAGGCATTATAGCTAATCCTAACTGCAGTACTATTATTGCTTTGGTGGCATTAGCTCCATTACATAAATTTGCTAAAATTAAAAGAATAATAGCTTCTACATATCAGGCAGTATCTGGTGCTGGTAAAGAGGGTATGGAAGAACTTCAGCAGCAAGTTTATGATTATGCAGAGCAAAAAAAGTTAAATATAAAAGCTTTCAAATATCAAATATTATTTAACTTAATTCCTCAAATAGATGCATTTGACAGTAAAACAGGCTACACTAAAGAAGAATTAAAAATGACTAATGAGGGCAGAAAAATATTACATGCTCCAGATTTACAAGTAAGCTGCACTTGTGTTAGAGTACCTGTTTTAAGAAGCCACAGTGAATCTATAACAATAGAAACAGAAAAGAAATTAACAGCTAAAAAAGCTAAAGAATTATTATCAAAAGCTAAAGGTGTAAAAGTGGTAGATAATCCTTCACAATTTAAATATCCTATGCCTTTAGATACAACAGACCAAGATAATATATTTGTTGGAAGAATAAGAGAAGACATCAGTGCTAAAAACTCTTTAACTTTCTGGTGTGCAGGCGACCAAATAAGAAAAGGTGCTGCTACAAATGCTGTGCAGATTGCTGAGTTGGTATTGCCTTTATTAGATAAGGAAAGCAAAAAAGAAGAAGCTCCAAAAAAGAGAGTTTGCAAGCCAAAAAAAGCAGCAGCAAAAAAAGAAGTAAAAAAGACTGATAAATAATAATATTATTTAGTAAAATGTTATAAGGCATTCAATTATATTGAGTGCCTTTTTTATTTATATTGTTTTAATATTTAGTATGTAAAATATAATTAGTATTATTTTATATAATTTCTTGATATAAAATTTAAATACTTGTGTTTTTTGCAACTTTTTGCCACGGGAAAAAGTTGAATAAAAGAAATACATATATAAATAAATAATTTGTTTAAATTAAAATATTTGCAGGGCTTTGCCCCGCACCCCAGTTCTTTTATTGGTATAAAAGAACCAAAAGAACTGCATTTAATAAATCTTATAAATTAAATATGTATATAACTAAAAAACATATTTCTTTTTATTGCTATTTCATTGACTTTTAATTTATTTATATTAGACTAAAATATATTAAAAAATTAAAAGTGATTGATTTATGATTAAAAATATTTTTGCCGTTTTTATTTGTATGTTTTTATTTTCTTGCAATAATGTTAATGCTTTAAATAACAGTTTGTCTTATAAAAATTCTAAATTATATTTTGATTCTAAAAAGGCCTATGATTATGTAAAGGCTCAAACAGATTTAGGTCCTCGCAGTTATGGAAGCGAAGCACATAAAAAGGTGAGAGAGTATTTTAAAAAAGAAATTTCTAATATGGGTTATGAAGTGTTTAGTCATAAATTTGAAGCTCCATATATTAAAGGAAGAGAAGGCGAGAACATATATGCATTTTTAAATGGTAAGACTGATAATTATATTTTAATAGCAAGCCATTATGACAGCAGAAGCGTTGCAGAAAAAGACCCTATGCCAGAAAACAGAAATAAACCAATAGACGGTGCTAATGATGGGGCAAGCAGTTCTGGGGTTTTGCTTGAGCTTATGAATGCTTTGAAAAATTATGAGCTTGATTATAGTATATGTTTTGTATTGTTTGACCTCGAAGATGACGGCAATTTATTTGATGTTGCAGGCACTTCACCTATTGAAACCGATTGGATACAGGGAAGCATTGCTTTTGTAAACGACAATGTAGTAGATAAAAATAAAATTAAGTTCGGTATACTTCTTGATATGGTTGGAAGCAGTGAGGCTTTGTTTAAATACGAAAACTTTGCTTATACTTATTATTCTGATATTTATAAAAATGTATGGTCTAATGCTAAATATTTAGGTTATGAAAAGTTTTTTGTGAATGACTTTTACGGCGGAATAATAGATGACCATACTCCTTTTATATTTAATAATATACCTTTTATAGATGTTATAGATATGAGCTATAAATATCATCATACTCAAAATGACACTATAGATAAAATAGATATTAATACTTTGGAAGCTGTTGGAAAAACTATAGAGTTTACTATAGCAAATATTAGTGAGACAAATTAGTATTTATTAAACTGATATTATTTATAAGATTATGCAATGATTGTTATAATGTATATATTCTAAAAATTATCCTTTCAAAAAAAAGTATTTTAGGTTATAATTAATAGAAAAGGATTATTGTGAGCATTATATTTATTATATTTATTATTATTATATTTGTAATATTTATTTCTATGTTTGGGATACTATTTTTTGTATCGGGTATTAGTAAAATAGTTGATGTTATATCTTCTATAGTATTTAGAAATCATGAAGATTGTCCTTTTTGTAATACTAAAAATTCTATGAGAGTAATAAAGACATATAATGGATATAAGAAGATATGTAATAAGTGCAAATTTTCTGTGGAAGTGAAAGACAAAGAAGATAGTAAATAGAGAGATATGTATATTTGCGAGGGGAGGGAATCGAACCCTCATGCCTAGGGCGCTAGATCCTAAGTCTAGTGCGTCTGCCAGTTCCGCCACCCTCGCTTTTGTATCATTTATTATACATTAAAAATATTTTTTTGCAAGAAGTGTTTTATGACTAAATTTAAATTTTTTACAAACAAAATTAAAACTTTTTTTCAAAAGGAAATTTATTCTATAGATACTGCTAATGTAAAACCTATTTATAGATTCTTAATTAATTTATACAGAGTAATAACATTTGCAATAACAGATTTTTTTAAAGATGATTGTACAATAAGAGCAGCATCATTAACATATCTTGTTACTCTTTCTTTTATACCTGCATTAATAGTTGGGTTGTTTGTACTTAGAATATTTAATATTTATCAAAACATATTTATTTTAATATTTGATTGGATGGAAAAAAATGCTCCTTTCTATGAACCTATGGTAAGGCAGATTTTAAATATCGCTGATAATACAGATTTAGCAAGTTTTGGTATTATAGGTGTTATATCTACTTTAATAAGTGCCAGCTTGATACTTCATAATATTCAAAAATCACTTATAAAGATTTGGCGTGTAAAAATTAGGACTTCTATACCAAGGGTTGCTGTAAACTATATAGCTCTTTTAATATTAATTCCTGTTTCTATTGGTATATCTTTTACTTTAATAACTTATTCTTCTATAGCTTTATATTCCTTGCCTGCTATTTTAAGAATATTAATATCTTGGGTTACTCCTGTTATTGCTATGAGTATGCTTGTATTGTTTTCTTATGTATTGGTACCGCAGACTAAAGTTAATTGGTCTAATGCTTTAATATCTTCTGTGCTTGTGGCTATTGCTATTATTACTTTATTTAGTGTATATTTCAAATTAAATATAAATGTAAAAAATTATAAACAAATATTTGATAGTGATAAGTATAAAACAGAATATATTGTGAGAGAAGTAAACCTGCTAAATAATAAAAATGAGTTAGTAGACATAAGATTAGATAGAATAAGTTATAGAATAATAGAAGATGAAGGCGCTGGAATATCGGCAGTTACTTATGAAAGAGAAATAATTTCAAGTAATAATTTATTTTTTACAAATTTTGCTCCTAACATATATGAGCAGGTGAGAAAATATAATTTCCAATTAGATGACATAGTAACAATTACAAGCGAAAACTCTATTTTAACAAGCATAGAACCTGTAGAATTATCATCAGCAAGTGCTTTTGCTCAGATACCAGTATTACTGCTTTTGCTTTATATTGTATGGATAATTATTTTATTTGGTGCAGAGTTAACATACTCGCTTCAATATTTTAGGTCTTATGGAGTAGATGTAACAAACATAAAATTATCTTTTGCAGAAAAAGAACTTATAGCTTTAGAGTTTATGCATACAATAGCATATAGGTTTATGAATAATAAAAAATGCATGTCTATGTATGATTTGGCAAGAGATTTGAAAGTAGCTCCTTCTGTGTTGAATGATATAGCAGATTCTTTAGAACAAGCTAAATATATAGTAAAAATAGTAGACGGCACAACAACTTCATATACATTAGCATGCCCTCCTGAGCATATAACTATAGGAGATATTTTATATAATTTAAAAATGACTGGCGGATTTAGAAGCAAACATTTTAACCGCAATGATAAATATAAAAATATTATATATCAAAACAAAGCAATAACCCCTAAAGATTATAACATGACACTTTTTAGCTCGGTTATGAATAAAAAGAAATAATTTTTAGGTTATTTTTTGGCGTTTTGCCGCAACCTCACTTCTTTTGCGACTGAAAGAAGTACATCTATATATTCCAAAGAAGCAAAAGAACTGCATTTTTATTATAAATTTTATAATTTAATTGTACATAAAAATGCACTCCCCCGCACGATTAAGAAGTTATAATTAAAGCATAGTATTACCGTGCGGTAAGGTGGTACAGCTCGTACATATTCTAAAAAATATTGTTTTAATATATAATATAACAAATAACATAAACGGACGAACAATTATGAAAAAAATTTTTTATATAGCTATTCTTTTTACTCTTATTTTCTCAAACATATATGCAAAAGATAAAGTATATGTTATAAAAAAATTAGAGTTTCAGGAGGTAAATAGATGGTACGCCTCATATATAAAAAATGGATTAGAAGAGGCTAAAGAAAATAATGCTTCTTTGATAATACTTGAGATTGATACACCGGGCGGACTTTTATCATCTGCATTAGAAATAAAAAACGCATTGATAGAAAGCGATATACCAGTGGTAGCATATATAAACAAAAATGCCTTATCTGCAGGGGCTTTGATATCTTTGAGCTGCTCAGAGATTTATATGTCTGACGGAAGTATTATAGGTGCTGCAACACCAATATATCTTCAAGGCGGAGAGCCAAAGAAGGCAAGTGAAAAAGAAGTCAGTGCTATGCGTGCTGCCATGAGGGCTTCTGCTGAGAACTCTAAAAAAAATGCAAAGGCTGCTGAGGCTATGGTTGATGAAACTATTGTATTAACTAAAAGAGATGACGGCATTGATTTGGACAATAAAACACTCCTTACATTGAGTGCTGATGAGGCTGTAAAAATAAATATTGCAAATAGTAAAGCAAACTCTGTAGAAGAAATCTTAAAAATCAAAAATATTAATGATGATTATGAGATAATAAATTTTGAAGAAGGGCAGTATGATTTTATTTTAAGATTTTTAAGTAATCCTGCAGTATTAAGCATATTAATATCAATTGCTATAGCTGGAATATATTTAGAGATAAAAACACCTGGTTTTGGTGTAGGCGGTGTGGTTGCTATAGTATGTTTCTTTTTGTTTTTTACGGCACAATTTTTTATTGGCGATAGCGGATTTATTTCGCCTGCTGTGTTTGTGCTTGGTATAGTTTTACTTGCTTTAGAGATTTTTGTTATACCAGGTTTTGGAGTTACAGGAATTGCTGGAATAATAGCTATATTTGCAAGCATATTTATGTCTTTTGGTATAGCTAATATATCTCAGGCTGTATTTGTAATTTTTGTTTCACTTATTATAGACATTATACTTATTATATTAATGGCAAGATTTATGACAAAATCTAAAGTGTTTAAAAGTAAAATGTTCTTAGAAACAGACACATCAGGATATCATTCAAGCGAGTCTTATGATGATTTACTTGGACTTGAAGGAATAGCTTATACACCTTTTAGACCGTCAGGAAATATTTTAATTGATGATAAAAAATATGATGCCATTAGTGAAGGCGAGTTTATACAAAAAGATGCCAAATTAAAAGTAATACTTGTCAATGGAAATAAGATAGTAGTAAAAGAGATAAAAGAATAATATACAGGAACTTAATGTATAATAAGCTCCTGTAATTATATTATTAAGCTAAAGTACTGAAAGCTCTTACTGAAGCTATATCTATTC
Source organism: Brachyspira pilosicoli (assembly GCF_036997485.1). NCBI lineage: Bacteria > Pseudomonadati > Spirochaetota > Spirochaetia > Brachyspirales > Brachyspiraceae > Brachyspira > Brachyspira pilosicoli. Next base: position 836,246 of record NZ_JAWLPU010000001.1, read on the forward strand.
TAAGTTGAAGTATATATCTTTTACCATCTCTTCCCATAGCATAAGTATATCTGCTAGAAAGAGGGGATAAACTTTGAGCCTGTTGATTAACATTAGTAGGTTTTACTTCTACTATATTTGGCTTAGTATTAATTGAAGTAGCACTCATTTGCATAACATTATTAGAAGATATACCGCTTATAGTCATATAATTTCTCCTTAAATTAATTAACTATAATAATTAACGGCAATCTATAAAAAAGTTTAGTATTTTATTTAATTATTTAACAAAAATATATACATTATTTTAATATGGTTTATAATTAAAGTACTGGATAATATATGGAACTTTTTAAAAACATATTTTTTTATTTTCAATTTTTTCAAAGGCATAAAATTCCGCCAGATATGTCAGTATAAAGTAGGCAGTTAGTCTATATAAAAAATAATCATTATAATAATTTTATTTCTAAAAATTAATTAAAGGACATAATATGAAAAAATATATTTTAATATTATTTTTTATAATAATATCTTGCAGTAAAAATAATACAGACAATTCACTAATAGTAAATATAGGTCCGGAACCAAAAACTCTTGATCCAACATATACAGAAACATACGATGGTTCAGCATATATAGCACATACATTTGAAGGATTAACTTCAAGAGATAAAGATGATAAATTAATTCCAGCAGTTGCTGAAAGTTGGGATATTAGCGAAGACTATTTAACATATACATTTCATTTAAGAACAAATGCTAAATGGTCTGATGGAAAAGAAGTTACAGCGAATGACTTTGTATATGCTTGGCAAAGAGCAGTTGACCCAAAAGCAGCAAGCTCTGTAAGCTATCAATTAAACCCAATAAAAAATGCATCAAAAATTATAAAAGGAGAATTACCAGTAACAGAACTTGGAGTAAAAGCTATTGATGATTACACGTTAGAAGTAAACTTAGAAAGTCCTACAACATATTTTTTGGATTTACTTTCTATTACAATATATAGCCCTCTTAGAAAAGATATAATAGATAAATATGGCGATGCTTGGACTCAAAAAGAATATATAGGCAATGGACCTTTTTTTGTTAAAGAACATATAAATAACGATAAAATAGTAATGGAAAAAAATACTAATTATTGGAACAAAGAAACAATAATACCTCAAACAATAACTTTTTCATTATTAGATAATCCAAATACAATAGTTGCATCTATACAAGACGGAACATTATTATTTGGAAGCAATCCCCCATTACAAGATATACCAAAATTAACTGAAGAGGGCTATATTGATTATGTACCTTTGCTTGGAATATATTTTCTCTCTATAAACACAACAAATGAAGTGTTAAAAAATAAGAATGTAAGAAAAGCTCTTTCTCTATCAATAGACAGAAATTATATAGTAGAAAAAGTTACAAAAGGAAATGAAATACCAGCTGCTGCATTAGTACCATATTCTGTATTTGATATAGATGGTTCTTTCAGAGAAAAGGGCGGAAATTATTTTAGCGTAGATGAGAATGATTATCAAAAAAACATAGAAGAAGCTAAAAGACTATTAGCAGAAGCAGGCTACAGCAATGGAAGCAATTTTCCTGTGTTGGAATATAGTGTAGAATCTCAAAGTTCATTAAATATATTTGAAGCTATTCAGCAGATGTGGAAAGAAAACCTTAATATAGATGCAAGGGCTAATCAGCTCGAATGGGGTGTTTTTATGCAAACAACAAGGGGAGATAAAAACTTTGAAATAGCACGCTCTGGTTGGATGGGCGATTATAATGACCCTATGACATTTTTAGATACATTTTTAAGCTATAGCCCTCAAAACACTGGAAGTTATTATAATAAAGAATATGAACAATTAATTCAATCTGCACTCACTAATGGTGATAAGATATCAAGAATGCAAACATTACATGAAGCAGAAGATGTATTAATGGAAGATATGCCTTTTATTCCTTTATATTTTTACAATAGAGTAATACTTGTTAGACCGGAATTAAAAGATGTCATGATAAGTAATGTAATACCTCCAAGATTTTTCTATGCTTATGTAGAGAAATAAATATATTTTTATAATAAAAAACAAGTGGGGATATAATTAAAATTTTAAAACTTAATTACACTCCCCACCCTCAATGCTTTTTATTTCATCTGTTAGTTTTAAATTATTTTTCTTTTTGTTTAACAGTGTTATTTTGTGCCCCACCCAAGCGTTTTTTTAATTTTAAATATTTGCAGGGGCTAGCCCCCGCACCCCCAGTTCTTTTTGTGGCCAAAAGAACCAAAAAGACTACATTTTATAAAGTCTAACTTTTTATGTATATACAAATATAGATATTATTTTATATATAACAAACAGAGTACGAACCATACGAAGTATGCCTCACGAAGTGTACCTACGGCAGACGAGAACCAAAAAGAGCAAGTGATTTGGTTTTATATCTTTGGAATATATTAATATAAAATAATAGCTCTATTATTAAATTATTTCTTATATTATAATGATTTCAATAAATTTATATTAGGAAATTTTTATGTCAGTTGATAATGATTCTGGTAGGGATTCAAAATATTATTTTGATAAGGCAAATATTTTTTCTCTTGAAGGAAAATATAAAGAAGCCATAGTATATTATAATAAATCTATAGAGTTAGACCCTAATAATAGTGCTGCTTATTATAACAGAGGAAGTGTTAAAGCTGATTTAGGTGAATATGAAGAAGCTATTAAAGATTATGATATGGCTATAGAGTTAGACCATAATTATACTTATGCTTATAATAACAGAGGGCTTGCTAAAGATGATTTAGGTGAATATGAAGAAGCTATTAAAGACTATGATAAAGCTATAGAGTTAGAACCTAATTATAGCGATGCTTATAATAACAGAGGACTTGCTAAATATTATTTAGATCAATATGAAGAAGCTATTAAAGATTTTAATAAAGTAATAGAATTAAACCCTAATGATAGTGATGCTTATTATAACAGAGGAAGTGTTAAAGATGTTTTAGGTAAATATGAAGAAGCTATTAAAGACTATGATAAGGCTATAGAGTTAAACCCTAATAATGGAGCTTTTTATAATAACAGAGGAGTATCTAAAGAAAATTTAGGGGAGTACAATGAAGCTTTAAAAGATTATAAAAAGGCTTTGGAATTAGACCCTAACTATGATATTGCTAGAGAAAATATAAAAGAGATTCAAGATAAATATGGCTTGAAATAAAATTAAGAATTTCATAAAAAGTTGATAATACATTTAAAAAATAAATGAATTGACAAAATATAATCCAAAAATCAAATATGTGAACTTACACATTCATAAAATTTTCTAAAAGTCTCTTTTATATCATTATCCCAAGTGTTATGATTAAAAATTACTGAAGCGCATTCTCTATATAGAGTATCTCTTTTTTTTGACAGCTCAATTAATTTATTTTTGTCTTGCACGAGTAATGGACGTTCGGATACATTTATATTTTTTACTATAAGTTCGGCGGGCCTGTCAATAAAAATAACTATGCCTCGCTCTCTCATCAAAGCCCTGTTTTTTTCTTTTAATACGCTTCCGCCGCCGGTAGATATAACAACATTTTTTATATTAGACAACTCCTCAAGTACATCGCTTTCTACTTCTCTAAAATATTCCTCTCCGCTGTCCTCAAATATTTTACTTATAGTTTTTTTCTCTCTACTTTCTATAACCTTATCCATATCAAAAAAAGTGTAATTAATATATTCTGCCAAAAGTTTTGATAAATCACTCTTTCCGCTTCCTGGAAGACCAATAACAAATATAGTGTTTTTTAAATTATTCATCATAAACCCCAAGCACTATAAAATTCTCTACGCTGTTTCTAAACTCTTCAAAAACTTTTTTAGCCTCATTACTTCCAAAATTTCCAACCATATCAATATAAAAATAATACTGCCACTTTCTCTCAACATGCGGGCGGCTTACTATGGATGTTAAATTAAATATCTTTAACTTATCTAAAACATTAGCAAGCGAACCATTCTCATGCGGAAGTAAAAATCTCATAGTCATTTTATTACCAGAGCTTAAAGCATTATCATAGTTGCTCACTATTATAAACCTTGTAGTATTTCCTTTAATGTTTTCAATGTTCTCTTTTAAGATGTTTAAATTATAAAGTTTATAAGCATTTTTATTGGATATAGAAGCTAAAGAATCATCATTGCTGTTTGATACAAAAAAAGCAGCCTCTGCAGTATTTGTAGAGAAAATCTCTTCATAATTATTCTCTTTTATAAAATTAGAACATTGCTTCAATGCCTGATGATGTGATATTACTTTTTTTATATTATTTATATTGGTATTCTTATTTGCCATAAGTGCATATTCTATTGTTAAATAAACTTCACCCACTATTTTGCAATTATAATCGGCAAGTATATCAAGCACCTCATTAACCATTCCTGTGGAAGAGTTTTCAAGCGGTAAAACCCCATAATAGCTCTCAGAGCTCCTTATACTCTCAAGCACATCTTCAAAACTATTTTTCTTTATCAATTTAGCATTATCTCCAAAAAACTTTTTAGCAGCTTCGTATCCATTTCCGCCTTCTCTTCCTTGATATGCTATAACAGAATCGTATTTTATTTTTTTATTACAGTTATTTTCTTTAGTGTTACTATTATCAATCAAATGCTTTTGAATCTGTTTTGATGTGTACATTATATCATTGTAAATGGTAGTGATTAAGTTTGATAATTCTTTGTTTTCAAGAAGATTTATTTTACTTGCTATAACTTCCTTTTCTCTTTTTGGGTCAAATATTGGAGCGTTATTTTTTTTCTTGATCTCCCCAACCCTTACACTAACTTTCATTCTCTCATCTATTAATCTTACAATATCTTTGTCTATCTCATCAATTTTTTTTCTTAAATCTTTTAACTCTTCCATTTTATTTTAACCTTAAAAAATAATAACCTTACTATTAGAAATAATTATACAAAAAGGATAAAAATTGTAAAGTATATACTAAAAATTTTACCTTATAAAATATTTTAATAGACTATATATTATTAAGTAAAATTATATAATAAATTTATTATTAGTTTAACATGTTGTAAATTAAATTTTGTTGAAATAAAAAAGCCTGCCATAAACTAATAAGACAGGCAATATTTTTCTATATGTTTAAATTATTCAATAGCCATTAAATATAAACTATATAAATCCTCAGCAACATTATCGGTAGTATCAGGTATACCATTAATTTCTAAAGCATAAACAACCCAAGATTCATCATTTAATATTTTAAATTGTATAGAAGCTATTTCTCCGTTTATAGTACCATGCATATTGACATAATTCTTACCATCATCAGCAACTATCTGCTCCCATTCAACTTCATCAAATATAGTATCTACCATCTCTCCTACTGTAACATCAGGATAAGCATTAAAAGTACCATGTTTAACCATATATATATATTCATCTTCTGATGAGCATGATATTATAAGAAAAAATATTGAAACTGTAAAAATAAATAATTTTTTCATTTTTATATCTTCCTTTAATTATAATTTTTATATATTAATTATTATTTTTCTTCATGTTTTTTTAAACATTCAAAATCTTTTTTAACTTCATTATCAATAGTAAATACAATGTCATTTCTATTTAAAATATTACACATATTTTTTAAAGCATCAATATATTCATTTACATTACCTTTTTTCACAAACTGTGTTGATAATATTCTTTCTCCTTTATCATTAATTAAAGATACATTATCAAATTTTCTGCTAGAAAGTAATAAATCAAAAATATTATATCCTAATATAAATGGTATACTATATTTTTCTATTTTTACTTCTTTAATTTCAGAAATATTAACCTTTTCTTTTAAAAAATTAAATTTCATATTTTTATTAGAAATAATTTGTTTATTTACTAAATCTATAAAAATCCCCTTAGGATTTAAAACAGTAATTATAATTAAAGCTGCTATCGACAATAGAATGAAAAATCCCCAATTTGCTTCCCCAAAAATAAATTCAATTATAAAAGCTAAAATAATAGGAACTATAAAAGAACCATATTGAAGCCAATTATAGGTTGAATCTAAACCAGATTTAAATCCTTTTATTTTAATATAAAAATTTTTTACATTTAAATTTAAATAATTTTGATTAGTATGATGAAATTGAGAATCATTATATGCATTATTATTTTGCATTCGTTCGTTATTCAGTGTATTAGTATTATTGTTAATAATGATACTATTTCCGCAATTAGTACAAAATTTTGCCCCATCGTTAATTTGTGTTCCGCATTTTTGACAAAACATGATTAGACTCCTTAAAATTTTTATTAATTTTTTATTTTTCAGTTATTTTGTTAAAGTTATATATATCATAAAATATTTATCTAATAATATTCATAAAGCAAATGCTTAGTATTAAAGTACCAATTATTAAAATTAATGATTCGCTATACTCTCATAAATTTGAACAATATCTTTTACAGACTGTTTTACGCTTAAAGACTCACCATCTAATTCAATGTAATACAAACTAAAACTATCATCTCCTGTTATCTTAAATTGCATTAGAACATCATACCATTCTTCCATATTTTCATCATAATACTGACCAACACATTCAACATATCTTTTATTATCTTCTTCAGCTATAAACGATTCCCATTCTATATTATCAAAAACCGTTTCAAGTAAAGTTTCTATATTAATGTTTGGATAAGAATTAAAAGCTCCGCTTTTAACAAGTTCTACATATTCATCGCTGCCGCATGATATTAGAATCATGGATAAAATAAAAATAAATAATTTTTTCATTTTAATTTATCTCCTATTTTACTGATTTTCTAAATATATAGAATATAATTCTTGGCTTAAATTACCGATTGGCATAGGTGTACCCTCAAATTCAACAGCATTAACTACCCATCCGTCTTCGTTTTTATTAATTCTAAATTGTATAAGTATATGAGTACCATATATATATCCTTCTACATTAACATAATCTCTTCCATCTTCAGCAACTATCTGTTCCCATTTAGGATTATCAATAGAACCATTTATCAATTCTTCAACAGTTATTTGAGGTAATTTATTAAATGTAGATTGTTTAACAAATTTAACATATTTACCATCAATAGAACCTGAAAATAAAGCTGCAGAAATAAAGAAAAATACTACAACTGCCGCAAAAGAAACAGCAGCTATTATTTTTTCTTTCTTTTTATCAACAGACTCACACATAGATTTAAACTTTTCTAATTTTGCATTATGATTAGGTTCATTTTCTACAAGCTTCATTCTCTTGCTGAACTCAATATGAAAAAATTTAGGCATTAAATAAAATACAATACACATAAACGGAAGCCATATAATCCAAATATCACCGGCAGGAGCTATCATAACAAGACTTATTATCAATGCTACAATTATGCCTGATATAATAGCAGATTTTTTAGCCCCTAACGAATATAAATATGCAAAAGGAATAAGAAATATACAGCTCAATATGGCTTTTATATCATGTATAGGTAAACTTTTATCTCCAAATCTTAAATCTAATAAGAATTTAAAAATATTAGGTTTGGAATCATAAAATTTAAAAGAATGTGAATACCCCTCTATAAATTTATTTTTTTTCTTGTCTAGACTTCCTGTGATGCCGAAAAATGCCGCAATAAACTGCTCATATTCTTCCAAATATTGAACATCGCTTTTTGCTTGATATGTACTTCTATCATTTTCTTTATTATTTTTTGATTCTTCTTCTTCCCTTTTATTATAATTAGCTTCATTATTTTGAATTTTTAGATCAGTATTGTTAGAAACGATTTCATTCTCTGTACTTTCAGATACTAATACCTTTTCACCGCAATTAGTACAAAATTTTGCACCATCGTTAATTTGTGTTCCGCATTTTTGACAAAACATAATCAAACTCCTTAAAAAATGTTTTTATATAAATTATTTATATCATCATTCTTTATAATCCTCTTCTATTTCAAATATTTCATCTGCAATAAAAGATATTAGTTTGTTATAATAAGATATTGCTTTACTCTCTTCATTATATTTTAGGCAATATACATTTTTTGAAGTCATTATTAGAATACTATTTTCTTCTTTTTTTATTTCTTGAATGCTATTACAATTAATATATGTATTTTTTAAAAATAAGTATTTATCTTTATTAGAATGTATGTTCAAATTATTATTTTCTTTTACTTCTTCAGTTTCATTTATTTGAATTTTATTTTGATTTTTAAATTTTTCTAATTCTTTGTTAATTTTATATTCAAATAATTTTCCGCTTTCTTTTCCTACATTTTTAATATATTCTGAATTGTTCAGATGTTCTATTGTAATCTCTACCCCCATTACACCTATAGAAGAAGAAATTTTATTTATATTTTCTAATAATATTGATTTTATTTCTTTAATATGAGTCAAAATTCCCCATTTTGCTATTATTATTCTTTTTGAAGTTAAAACTATAAGAAGAAAATCGTCTCCAAAAATTGCTGCCCCAGAAATAAAATATATTATGTTTTCATCATCATTAATTATACATGCAAGTTCATTTATATCTTTATCTGATAATGCTGTATCAGGCTGATCTTTTATAGAATCAATTTGATATTTGAGTTCTTTGAAATTATTATTCACGGCAATTTGAGCATTATTTTCATTATTAGTTACTGGTTGATTGTTATCAATTAAATTTCCGCAATTAGCACAAAATTTTACATTATCATCATTTTTTGAACCGCAATTTGGACAAAACATGATTAAACCCCTTAAGTGTTTATTAATTTTTTATTTTTTCAGTTATTTTATTAAAGTTATATATCATAAAATATTGACCTAATAATATTCCTAAACCAAATGTAAATATGGAAGCAATTATAGACCATACTAATACAAATACCCCATCTTGTTTTATATTCACCCCAAATTTTTCGCCGGCATTTTTTATTCTGTTTGAATGTTTATACATCCAATAGAAATAATATATTCCAAATGTTATAATAGAAAATATAAGCACCAATATTACATTAGGGCTATCTTCATCATCATCACATACCAAATTTAAATCTTTTATATATTTGTGCCAGAAAAATATTGAATATATACCGCTTGTTATAAAACTAAAAATTAAATATAGAATGAAACTTCTGCTTTCTTTTATATCTTCAAATTTGCTATTATCATATATTTCTATTGGTTTGTTTACTACATTATAATTTGCATTATTATATTGATTGCTACTATTAAATTGTGTAGCATTATTGGTGTTATATTGATTGGTACTTCTAAATGATTGATTATTATCTTTTTGTCTATTTGTATTTCTATTAGCTAATAAACCTCCTTGAAAATTATTTTTCTTCTCCTCAAATTCAGCATTATCTTTTTCCTCAATTATAACAGCTTCTAATGTACCGGCATCTATTTTATTACCGCAATTAATACAAAATTTAGCATTGTCATCAACTTGTTTTCCGCAATTAGTACAAAACATATTCAAACTCCTAATTTTATATTTTTAATTAAATTTAGTTATTTTCAAAATATTCAAAAGATTCTTCAAGTAATGTAACCATATTTTGATATGCATTATAATCTAATCCAAAATAATTCCTTGAAAAATTATAAGATTCATTAATCTCATCATCTGATAATTCAAATCCTTTTTTTATAAGGTAAGTCATAAATAATTTTCCTTCATCTAATTCTCCACAATCATTAGGCATGCATCCCAAAATACATGCACATACAAAAAATATTTTTAGCTTATTTCTGTCTATTCTTCCATTTAAAATATCTTCTATAACATCATCAGGATCATAACCATTATCACAAATATCTTGATATATCTTCTTTAGTTTTTTATTCATTTGAATAGGTATCATAGGTTCATTGAAAAATATTGTATTATAGAGTTCTGTTGCTAATTCAATGTCTATTTTTGAAGCAGTATCATTATTAGCATAAGTTAAAAGGCATGCTACTTTAAAAAAACTATCCTTATCATTACTATTAATAGCTGAATTAATAGCATCATTAATAAAATCCATAAAGCCAGACATATATATTTCTCCTTAATTTGTTTAATTGAATTTCTATAATGATTATATTTTTCAAAAAATATAATAGTATTAATGTTTTTATGTATATTTTAATTTTATTAGGAAAATAATTATTTGATTTTTTATGCAATACGAAAATAATGTTATGTAAAATTAAATGGTAATATTTTTTAATTGGGTGAAATGTATTTAAAATTATATTACTGTAGACTGTAGACTGTAGACTGTAGACTGTAGACTGTAGACTGTAGACTGTAGACTGTCTATAAACTTAATTAAGTAAATAGATTTCATACAAATTATTTTAACATAAATAATAATTATGTCAATTACATATAAAGTTTTATATAGTAATCTTTTAAAAATAATTAGTATTTATTCAAATAAATTATTTTTCCAAATATGCATAGTGAAATCTATATCTTCCAAGCGGATTAAATATTGCCCCCTTTAACTTTGGGTTAATCATAAATGGGTCCATTCTGTATATTATTGGTATTACAGGAATATAATCAAATATTAAATCTTCTGCTTTATGTAATGCTTTTGTTCTTTCATCAGTGTTCGTTGTGCTTGAAGCGAATTTTAATAAGTCATTAAACTCTTTGCTGCTAAATCCGCTATGATTAACAGCACTTACTTCCGAAAAGAAACTAATCATAGCCAAAGGGTCGCTATAGTCTGCAGTCCAACCGCTCCTTGCTAAATCATAATTTTTATCAACCATTGCCTGAAATGTTTCATTATATTCTTCAGATTTAATTGTAACATCTATTCCTAAATTCTCTTTATACATTTCCTGCATAGCTTCACATATTAAACTAAAATATCCGGGTGTAGTTCTGATTTCAAGTACAGGGAAGTTTTCGCCATTTGTGTAACCTGATAATTCCATGAGTCTTTTAGCTTCTTTTATGTTTTCGCTGTAGCTTCCAAGGTCAAGATAATTGCTTCCATTTGCTCTAAAGTCATTAGCGTTATTATCTTTCATTCCATAAGGCACAAATGCATAAGCTGGAGTTTGATTCATTTTTGTGATGTTTGATATTATATAGTTTCTGTCAAATGCCAATGCTAATGCTTTTCTTATATTTTTATTTGTAAGCACTCCTTTTTGTGAATTAATCTCTAAGAAATATATTCCATAGGCAGGTTCTTGTAATATGTAATTTTCTTTTATAAGAGAAGATATCTCTCCAAGAGGAGCTTCAATTACAGAAAATTGTATATCTCCTCTTTTTATAGCGGCAAGAGAAGTGTTTGAATCACTCATTATAATAACATTAATTTTTTTAGCAATAATGCTGTCTTTATCATAATAATTAGTATTTACTTCCATAACAATTTTTTCATCAGTTTTTCTATCTGTCATTACATAAGCACCGTTTACAATATATGTTTCTGGGTTTCTCGACCAATCATCGCCGTATTTTTCCACAATGTCTTTTCTCACAGGAAAGTACGCACTGCTGACAGATAAATATTCTAAGAAATATGGAGTAGGATTTTCTAATACAATTTCTAAAGTATTGTCATCAATTGTTCGCACTCCTAAAGCATCAACATTAGTTTTACCGCTTATCACTAAACTTCCATTCTTCACAACATTAAGCATATGTGAGTATGATGCTGCTGTTTTAGGGTCTGCTGCCCTCTTTAGAGCATATTCAAAATCTTGAGCTTTTACTTTTTCGCCGTCAGACCATTTAGCATCATCTCTTAAATAAAAAGTATATGTAAGACCATCTTGAGATATATCCCAGCTTTTGGCCATACCAGCTGTAACATTGTCATCTTTATCTTTTTTTGTAAGTCCTTCAAAGAAATGTATCATATATATTGAGCCGAAACTAAGTGAGTTTAACGTAGGGTCTAAAGTTTTAGGTTCTCCGCCAAGAGATATAGATATTTCATTGTTTGATGATGTTTTGTTGTTATTATTGCATGAGATTATTGATAATACTAAAAGAATGATATATATAACTTTTTTCATTTTCTTCTCTCTTTAAAATTATTAGAATGCGTAATTCTATTAATTAATGATTATAAAGTCAATAGTGATTTTTTAATAGTATGTAAAATTTATAGAGTTTTTATAGAAATAGTGTATTATTATTGTATAAAGTTTTAGGAGTAAATAATGAAAGCTAATGAATCTAATTTGAATAAATTTATTACAATGAGTAATGTGCAGTTTGTTATACCAATTTATCAAAGAAATTATGATTGGACTATAAAAGAATGTAAAGTTCTATTAAATGATATAAAAGAAGCAGGTAAATTAAATAGAGATCATTTTATAGGAAGTATAGTATATGTTAATGATAATAATACAGTAACAAGTGTACAGGAATTAATAATAGTAGATGGGCAGCAAAGATTAACTACAATAATATTGATTTATTTAAGAATATATAAATTAGCTGAAAAGTTAAAAGATGATGATTTAAAAAATGAGATATGTGATTTATATTTAGTGAATAAACATGCAAAAGTAGAGGATAAAATAAAATTAAAAACAACAGAAAATAATGATAAAGCATTAAAATCTATTTTTTCAAATACTATTTTTAAAGAAAAATCTAATATAATAGATAATTTTAATTTCTTTGAAAAATTTATAGATGAAAATAATTATTTAGATATTTTAAATGGATTAAAAAAATTAATATTTGTTGATATGTCTTTAGATAAAAGATATGATGATCCTCAACGTATATTTGAAAGTTTAAACTCTACAGGTTTAGCATTGTCTCAAGGTGATTTAATAAGAAACTATATTTTGATGAAATTAAATTCAAAAGAACAAAAATATATTTATGAAAATTATTGGCAATATATAGAAATAAATGCAAGAGATGAGACTCTTAATAAAAATATGGTATCAGATTTTATTAGAGATTTTATTACAAGTAAAGATAGTAAAATCCCAAATAAAAATAGGGTGTATGAAGAGTTTAAGTTAAAATACTCCGTTGATAATTTAGACAAGATAAAAAAATATTTGGAAGAATTAAAAGAATATTCAATTTATTATAATAAATTAATCAATCCTAAAAACGAAAGAGATAAAGATATAGCGTTAAAATTAGACGATATAAAATCTATAGAAGTAAATGTATCTTATCCATTCTTTTTAAATATATATAAGGATTATAGTGATAAAATTATAGATAAAAATACATTTATTGATATTATTAATTTAATAGAATCTTTTGTTTTTAGGAGATTTATATGTGACATAAAAACAAGCCAATTGAATAAAATTTTTGCAGCTTTATATAAACAAATAAAAAATGGAAAAAATTATCATAAAGCATTAGAAATACATTTATTAAAATTTAGGTTTCCAAATGATAATGAAATAAAGAATAATCTCAGAGATAAAAATATATATAGTGATAAAAATCAACAAAGAAAAATGTATTTGTTTCGTAAATTAGAAAGAGGAAATTCAAAAGAAATTGTAAGTTTCGATAATACAAATTTTACAATAGAACATATTTTTCCACAACAACCTATAGAAGAATGGAAGAGAGAACTATCTAAAGAAGATTATAAATATATGGAAAAAAAGTTACATACTATAGCTAATTTAACAATTTCTGCTAATAATGGAGAACTTGGAAATAAAACTTTTTTAGAAAAGAAAGAAATGAATAAAGATAATAAAGAACAAGGTTATAAATATAGTCATCTTTGGATTAATAAATATTTAAAAACTGTAAATGAATGGAATAGTCAAAGAATAGAAGAACGCTTTAATATTTTAAGTGAAAGGTTTATAAATACATGGAAATATCCTGATATTAAAGTTACTAATATGGTAAATTCTGAAATAGATATATTTGAAGCAGATGACCCTACAGGCAAAAAACTTGATTATATAATATTTAATGGAGATAAAATTGATATAACAGATGTATCAAAATTATTTAGCTATATATTAAAATATTATTATAATCAAAATTCTAATTTCTTTTTTACTGAAGAGATGCAAAATTTAATACAGATTACAAAAAATAAAGACGAACTTAGATCTGAATATCCAATAGATATAGATGATATATATTTTGCAGAAAATAATTACAGCAGTGAAAGAAAATTTTATTTAATTAAATATTTGATAGAAAAATTTGATATGGAAGATGAACTTTATATTAAGTATAAAGATTAATAATATATTAAGGAGTTTTTTATGCTGCCTTTTAATGGACCTTTCCTTTATAAATGTAATGATTGCGGTAAAATATTTGAAAAGCCTCACAAAATCAATATTGTGGATATAATACTTTCTAAGCATAAATGTCCTAAATGCGGAAGCAGAAATACAAAATCAATTGATTATATGATAAGAAAATAAAATTATAAACATATTCTTTTGCTATATTTTTGGCAGTTTTGATTTGATTGTTTTTTATATTATTATATTTATTATTGATTGTAATAAATACTTAATTTTACTATGAGGTAAAGCATATACTTTACCTCAATTTTTTATTTATATTTTTTAGAAGTTAAAAAATAAAATTGAATTAATAAGATTTTTTTCTATTTTTTTTAATAACTATAACAGCAATTAATATTAAAGCAATAACAGATATTATAATAATACTGCTATTTGATTTTGTAGTTTCTGTGGTAAGCATTTCTTTCCAAAGACTTTCCATAAGTAAACTATCTTTTCCATCAGGATTAGCTACATAATGAATCATATTTTCCATAGCCTTTTTATCTGGATATATTCTTCTATCATTTTTTACCTCATCAGGCATCATACTAACAGCTGTCATATTAGGAGAGGCGTATTCTATATAATTTGCATTTTCCAAAGCAACTTGAGGCTCGCATAAGAAATTAAGAAACATATGAGCTTCTTCAATATTTTTAGCATTTGCAGGTATAGCTATGCATTCAACAAAAGCATTTCCGCCTTCTATAGGAATTGCAAAATTAAGGTTAGTATTATTTGCTATAGCTCTTAAAGCATCTCCCCCATAAGTAATTCCTAAATAAGCGGATTCTGATTCCATTTTATCAAATATCTCGTCCATAACATAAGCCTGCACAATAGGTTTTTGTTTTTTTAAAGCCTCATAAGCGTTTCTTATTTCTGTTTCATTTGTACTATTTACATTATATCCTAAATATCCTTTGGCAGCAGCAAAAGAATCTCTAAGTCCATAAGCCATTAATATTTTGTCTTTATATTTTTCATCAAACAATAAAGACCAACTCACATCTTCAGGTTTAACATCAACTTTTTTAGTATTGTATATTATGCCGCTCATTCCCCAAGTATATGGAATAGTATATTCTCCGTTTTTATCATAAGCTAATGATAAGAAGAAAGGGTCTATATTAGTTCTTGCAGGAAGTAAATTTATATTCATTTTCTGCACTAAACCTTCTCTAATCATTCTTATAGTCATATAATCTGTAGGAAATATAATGTCATAATCAGTATTTCCTAATTTTAATTTTATATAAAGCTCTTCATTAGAATTGAAAGTGGTATAATTTACTTTTATGCCTGTAAGCTCTTCAAATTCTTTTACTATATCCATAGAATCATCGGAACCATCAGCTATATACTCGCCCCAATTGCATATATTTAATATTCTGTTTTCGCCTTTAAATTTTTCATAATAATTTAAATCTAATTTAGTTTTATCTAATTTTTGTCCAAAAAGAGTATTATTAGATAATGTTAAAAAAAAGCACATAATAAAAATTATGTGAAAAATAAAATCGTGAAATTTTAATTTTTTCATTTTTAATTTTTTCTCCTTTTTAATTATTATTAAAAAAATTAACTTCTAAAAAATAAAGATTGTATTTTATACGAAAAATTAATATTTTCAATGATATTTATGTTTTTTTATATATTTTGCATGCTACTATAACTTTTAATAAGTTAATATTTATAATATAAAATTTAATACTCAAAAAATTATTTAGCACTTGAATTCATTTACTTATATGCTATAGTTTAATAATATATACATAAAATACTATATTTTATAAATTTTTGTATATGTGACTTTTTAATACAATTAACTTGAATTAATTTAAATGTAGTCCTTTTGCTTCTTTGGGCCACGCCGCAGGCACTTCCTTCGGTCGCAAAAGAAGTAGGGGGTTGGGGACTAGTCCCCAAAATAATAAAAATTTAGTAAATTAGGAAAGAACTTGAATAATAAATCACAAAACAAAAAAATAGAACTGCTCGCACCTGTTGGAGATGAAAGAGGTTTGAAAGCCGCTGTTAATGCTGGAGCTGATGCTGTGTATTTCGGCACTAAAAGTTTTAATGCAAGAGTTGGTGCTGCAGAAAACTTCGATGAAAAGGCTCTCGAAGAAAATATAAAATTTGCAAAACTAAGAAATGTTAATGTTTATATTACAGTAAATACTTTAGTTTATAATGATGAAATTGATAAAGTGCTTCCTCTTATAAAAAGTGTTTATGATTTAGGAGCTGATGCTATTATAGTTCAAGATTTAGGAATAATTGATATTGTAAGAAATAATTTGAATATTGCCATGCATGCAAGCACACAAATGTCTTGTAATAATTTAGATAGTGTAAAATTTCTTAAAAGCATAGGAATTGACAGAGTGGTTTTAGCCAGAGAGATGAGTTTAGAGAATATAAAATATATTAGAGATAACACAGATATAGAACTTGAAACTTTTGTGCATGGGGCTTTATGTGTAAGTTTTTCTGGTCAATGTGCATATTCTTATTTGCATGGTGGGCGAAGCGCAAACCGCGGAGCCTGTGCACAGCCTTGCAGAATGGAATACACTGGAGGAAAAACTGATTATCCTTTAAGCACCAAAGATTTAATGACTATCGATATAATTCCAAACTTACTTGAAAGCGGTATAACTTCTTTTAAAATTGAGGGCAGAGCAAAAAGAAGCGAATATGCAGCAATCACAACTTCAATATACAGACATGCTATTGATTTGGCTTTGGAAAATAAGGACATACCTACCCAAAAATATAGAGAAAGTTTGATGAAGATTTTTAACAGAGGCGGTTTTTCTCAAGGTTATTATTATAATTCAAAGGATATTTTTGAAAATTATAAGCCAAGCCATGACGGAGAGTATATAGGAGAAGTTACAGCATACAAAAAAAATAAAATATATATAAAAGCAGAAAAAGAATTAAATGTTTATGATGGGCTTTCATTTGGAGATAGCGGACAGGTAGGAATGCAGATTTCTGATTTATATAAAGATAATCTAAGGGTAAAAAGAGCAAAAGGAAATTTAAGTTTTTCAGCTGTTATAAAAAATGTAAATATTGGTGATGAAGTTTATAGAACAACTGATAAACTTCAAATGGACGAGGCAGATAAAATAATTGAGAGCGATAATTTTAAGCATTTGCTTGATTTAAATTGTATTGTTGGTTTTAATAATGAAAAAATAAAATTATTAGTTACAAGTAAATATGATGAGAGACTAAACAACATAGAATATATTAGCGATTATGTAATTCAAGAAGCCAAAACTAAAGCAACAGCTAAAGAAGATATTTTTAATTCTCTTTCAAAGACAGGATGTACTGTATTTGAATTTGAAAATATTAATATTGAAGAGAATTTTAAAAATCCTTTTATACCTGTTAAAATTCTAAATGAAGCAAGAAGAAGTTTAATTGAAAAACTTGAAAATGTTTTAATGAGTTCTAAAAAAATTAATTATAATAAAAATATATACACAAATATTAATTACCCAAATACAAATATAAAAGTTTTAATTGCAGGCAATGAAGAGAAAATTAATTTATATTCTGATATTCATTATGATAAAAAAATATTATTTCCAAACGTTTATGATGAAAATATAATTAAGCTTTTTGAAAGTAAAAAAATAGACGGAATAATTCTTCCTCATGTAACATTTGATAAAGATATAGAAGTGATAAAAAAGATAGTAGAAAAAACAAGCGGTATGATTGTAATATGTAATAACTTGGGGCATCTTGAAGCATTAAAAGGTAAAGCTATATTATGGGCAGGAACTGGGCTTAATGCAATTAATAACTACAGTGTAGACTTTTTATACAAATTAGGCGTTGAGGTTGTTATATCGGCTATTGAGGCAGGTAAAAATTTAAAACACACATTATCTATAAAAGAAGGTTTAATTCCTGCTATGAACTTTGCCTTCTGCCCAAAGAGTATGTCTATTGGGTGCTCTAAATGCAAAGAAGAAGATATTATTGACCACAAAGGAAATGTTGTAATATTTGATTGTGTGAGAGTGCATAATAAAACAAGCTTCATCTTAGAGAATATAAAAAATAAAACTGGTGATATTTATATAAAATGATAAGAGGCAAGATTAATATCTCACCTCTTAAATAGTAAGTATATATTTATTGATTTGCAGCAGCACTTTCTTCTTTTTCTAATTCTTTTAAATACATATTTAGGAAAGGTTTATATATAAAATAGTCTATAATAATTAATACAATTACCAATAAAGGAGCTACAAAATTTAAATTGGTTGATATAAATGAACCTAATATAGAAGGAGTAGTCCAAGGAACCAATGCTACAACCCTACCTATTATATTAAACTTCATAAATAAATAAGTTACAATAGCATTAAATATAGGAGTAAAAATAAAAGGTATAACAAATATAGGATTCATTACTATAGGAGTACCAAACATTATAGGCTCATTAATATTAAAGAAACCAGGTACTATAGAAAGTTTTCCAATATACTTCATGTGAGCATTTTTAGTCATAATCATAGCTATACATAAACCTAAAGTAGCGCCAGAACCTCCAAGATATACAAAACAATTCATAAACTCTCCAGATAATACTTTTGGTATTTGTTCACCTGCAGCGAGAGCAGCCTGATTAAGGGCTAAATTTGTGAGAGTAATAGGCTGTAAAACTACATTAACCACATTAGCACCATGTATACCGCAGAACCATAATATATGTATCAATAACAATATAATTATTATTGATACTAAACCATCAGACATATTTAATAATGGCTGTAAAATTTTCATAATTAAATCTGGAACCATAATTTTCATATTATTTTGTATAAGCATATTTACAGTTTGGAACACAAAAGAAATAACAGCCACCGGAACTAATATTTCAAAAGATTTAGATATAGCAGGAGGAACAGATTCAGGAAGTTTAATCATGATTTTCTTTGTTACCAAAAATCTTGAAATCTCTACAGATAATAAAGCTGCAATAATAGCAACAAAAAGCCCTTTAGCATCTAAATATCTTGCATCCAAAACACCAACATTAATATTTTCTGCTACATGCAATAACTCAGCTGCAGCTCCTACTACAGTTACTGCTAAAGATTTTGCAGATAATAGTAAAAAAGCATACATAGATAATAAACCGTTTGTAATTTGGTCTTGTCCATAATGACCAGCCAAAGAATATCCTATACCAAAAGAAACAAATAATGACATTATTCCCATACTTACATTAAATATTTGTATATAATTTCCTGAAAATGCTTGTACAAAATTTTCATAAGGATGGAAATACATAAAATTAGTTTTATCATTTAAAGGTAAATTAAATAACAATAATACAAAAGAGCCTACAATAATAAATGGAGTTGCAAAAACAAAACCATCTTTTATGGCATTTAAATATCTGTTCATTGCTATTTTTGACATTATTGGAAGGAATTTGCTTTCCATAATAGCATTAAATTTTTCTTTCATAAGAGTACCTCTTAATAAAATTTATTGATTTATTTTAAAGTCTAATCAATAAAAATGAAAAGTCAATTAAACAAAATAAAAAATAGTGTTAAATTACTAATATAAAATATTTATTAGTTTTAGATTTTTTAAATATTTTTCATTTAGATAAATAATGTATTTTTATAAAATAAGTTTTTATTAGACAATCAAATATTACAAAATAAAAAAACTAATTCTTATATATAAGCTTTAATATAAGAATTAGTTTTAGTAAAATAATTTATTAAATAAAATATTTATTATTCTCTGCTTGAGAAAACTTTATCTATGATGCCGTATTCTTTAGCCTCTTCTGCACTCATAAAATAATCTCTATCCATATCATCTTCAAGTTTTTTAAGTTCTTGACCAGTATGTTTAACGAATATATCATTTAATATAGCTTTTAATCTAATAGTTTCTCTTAATTGTATTTCCATATCAGTAACCATACCTCTAGAACCGCCTGAAGGTTGGTGTATCATAATTCTTGAATTTACAGTAGCGAATCTTTTACCGCTTGCACCGCCTGCAAGAAGCAATGCCCCTGCAGAAGCAGCCTGACCAACACATAGAGTAGCGACATCAGGCTTTACATATTGCATAGTATCATACATACCTAAAGCAGCAGTAACAACGCCGCCGGGACTGTTTATGTATAAAGAAATATCTTTTTCAGGGTCAGCAGATTCTAAAAATAATAATTGTGCTATTACTACATTGGCAACATCATCATTAATCTCTCCGCCCAAGAATATAATTCTGTCTTTTAAAAGTCTTGAGTAAATGTCATAAGAACGTTCGCCTCTACTTGTCTGTTCTATAACATAAGGTATAGTCATATAACTTTTTTCTATATACTTTTTATCAACTCTGTCAAATTTGTACATCATAAACCCTTTATTACAATAAATTCACTATAAATTAATAACCAGCCCAAAGATCATTTTCATTAGCAACAAATCTTCCAGCATCTTTTTCTGTAATATTAATATGCTCTTTTATATAATCTAATATAGCCTCTGATACAGCTCTGTTTTCTGCCTCTTTCATTATATGATTGATAATGTCTTGCTGTTCTTCTTTAGGTCTCTTTGATAATCCTAAATAGCTTTGATATTGATAAAGTCTGTTAGCATATTCTTTAGCCTTATCTTCGTTTATATTAAGAGAATCTTTATAAACATCAGCAAGCTTAGCCATAATCAAATCAAAACTAATTTGTTTTTTAACATTCTCTTCATACTCTTTTTTAATATCATCTTCTTTTTTACCAACAGAAATTAAAAAGTCTGTTTTAGTCATTCCATTTCCAGAAACTTGTCTCTCAAAGTCTTCTAAAGCTCTATTTAATTCCATTTCATAATAGCCTTTAGGTATATCAACTTTAACAAGCTCTAACATTTTATTAAATATAGCGTCATTTATAAGTTCAGAATCTGCTCTAACTTCTGCTCTTTTAGCTAAATGTTCTTTTAAGCCCTCTTTTACTTTTTTTACTTCATCTTCTTTAGAATCATCTTTGATATTTGGTTTTTCTACTTTTAAAACTTCCATAATTAAAGTAGCTTCTCTTCCATTAATGTAAGTAGTTAAAAGTTTTTTATCGCCTTTTTTAACATCTACAGCATTTTTAGCAAATATAGTTTCATTTTCATTATCTGTAGCTATAAGAGTTAATTCTTTATTATATTTTTTGTTATCTTCATCATCAAACTCAATTTTTACATATACTTTATCACCGAGTTCAGATTTTAATTCGCTCTCTTCAAAAGGAGAAAATCTCTGTAAAGATAATTTATATGCTTTTTCAACAGCCTCATCATCAATATCATATTTATTTTTTTCGAGAGTAATAGATGAAAGTTCAGGCAAAGTAATATCAGGAAGCGGGTAATATTCATAAGTGAGATGAAGACCATCATCTTTATTTTCTAAATATGATAATTTAGGAGTAGCAATACATTTAGCATTTTTTTCATCGCTGTAAGTATTCCAAACATTTTCAATCATCACTTCATTAGTAGCTGATTCCAATCCGTCTTTATATCTTGAAAGTATAATATTGTTAGGAGCATGTCCAATTCTAAAACCTTTAATATTAACTTTAGGTTTATAATATTCAATTTGTTTTTCTAATTCTTTATTATAAGCATCTTTAGAAACAACAACCTTTAGAGTAACTAAATCCTTATCATCTGTAGAAGTTTCGAAGTTAAAATCTTTAATGTCCATTGATATACAACCTTTATATAAAAAATTAAAAAACCCTCAACAGAAATAATTCTATCGAGGGTTATCTGATGAGCGGGAAACGGGACTCGAACCCGCGACAGTCTGCATGGCAAGCAGAAACTCTACCAACTGAGTTATTCCCGCATTAGACTTGTAAAGTATTATACCATAAGCATATTTAAATGTCAACACTTTTTTTAAAGTTTATATAATTTATATTTAAATATTAATTCATACTAAAAATTTTTAAGGTTGCTAAAATTTAATTTTTAGCCATATTGATAAACTCAAAAACTTTAATATAATTAATAAAAATTATGTTTGGAGATTTTTTATGAATATATATAAAATTGTTTTCAGCCCAACAGGCGGCACTAAAAAAGTTGCAGATGCGGTTGCTTTAGAAATTAGCCAAAAAAATAATTCAGATATAGAAGAAATTGATTTAACTGATTATAGTTTGAATTTTCAAAGCTTAAAAATATCTCAAGATGATATGGCAATTATTGCAGTACCATCTTATGCAGGAAGAGTGCCAGAAGCAGCATCAAAACGCATATTGCAATTAAATGGCAATGGAGCTAATACTGTCATTGTATGTGTTTATGGTAATAGAGATTATGAAGATACTTTAATTGAACTTTATGATATAGCAAAAGAATCAAATTTTAAAGTTACTTCTGCTATAGCTGCAATTGCCAAACATTCTATAGCTTATAAATATGCTTCTAATAGACCAGATGAAAATGATATAAATAAACTTAAAGAATTTTCTGATAAAATAATAAATGCTTCTGAATATTTAGATGAACATAAATTAAAAGGAAAGCGTCCATATAAAAAGATAGGTAAAGTACCACTAACACCTAAAACTAAAAATAAATGCAACAATTGCAAATTATGTGCTAAGAAATGCCCTGTTCAGGCAATAGATATTAATAACCCTAAAATAATTGACAAAAGTAAATGCATATCATGTATGAGATGCGTTTCAATATGCAATTATTCGGCTAAATATATTAATAAGGCTAAGTTAGAATTAGTTCATTTAGCTTTAAAAAAATCCTGCTCCAAGGCAAAAGATTATGAATTTTATATTAATTAATTATAATAAAATAAATATATATTTGTTTTGAATATGTATTTATATTTAAAATTTTGTAGCTTCTAAATTTTATTTATTGTTTACTGTGTATTTATAGACTTAATAAATAGATAAAAGCAAAATTTACAAAATATAATTATTTTATTGAAAAAATAGCATTGAAAATATTATTAAAAAAGGCTTGAGTATCAAGCCCCAAGCCTTTTATTTATTCTATTAATTATTTATTATTTACCAGGAGTACTTAAAGCATCATCAACATTTGGATTAGTTTCAATACTTGCCAAGTCTTTAGCATCATAATCTTTAAGAGGTATTCTGTTTCTAATAGCAGCATAAACAGTAGGCACTATAACAAGAGTAAACAAAGTAGAAACACTTAATCCTCCAAGCACCGCCAAAGATAAAGGCTTATACATCTCATTACCTTCACCATTTGATAGAGCCATAGGAAGAAGTCCAAGTATTGTTGTAAGTGAAGTCATAAGTACAGGTCTTAATCTTCTAGGACCAGCAAGTAAAGCAGCTGCATCTCCATTAATTTTTTTCTCATGCATAAGCTGATTCATATAGTCAATAAGTACGATACCATTATTAACTACAATACCAATTAGTACTATAACACCAATTCCGCTGTATACACTTAAAGTCTGTCCTGTAATTAGAAGTAAGAAAAGCGAACCAGCAAAACCAAAAGGTATAGCAAGAGCAATAACGAAAGGAGCTATATAAGATTCAAACTGACTAGCCATAATGGCATAAACTAATACTAAAGCCAATATCAAAGCTTGTATAAGCTGTCCAAATGCCTCTTGCATATCCTCATAATCACCAGAATAAACAATACTAAAACCAGCAGGTATAAATACTTTTTCATTAATAGTTTTTTGTATATCGTTCATTATTTGGTTCATAGGTCTTCCATAACCTGCTGCGGTAATAGAAGTTATTCTGCTGTCATTTTTTCTCTCTATTTCTGTAGGAGCAAAATCTTTATTAACATTAGCAATTGCAGATACAGGCACCATTCCAGAAGCTGTAGGTATAAGCATTCTATTAACATCATCTATATTTATTCTGTCCCTTTCATTAAGCTGCACTATAACATCAATATCAGTAACTTCAGAGTTTTCAGGAGTC
Organism: Brachyspira pilosicoli; assembly: GCF_036997485.1. Taxonomy (NCBI): domain Bacteria; kingdom Pseudomonadati; phylum Spirochaetota; class Spirochaetia; order Brachyspirales; family Brachyspiraceae; genus Brachyspira; species Brachyspira pilosicoli. The sequence goes on from NZ_JAWLPU010000001.1 coordinate 860,587, forward strand.
ATTCTTGTAGCAGTAGTACCGCCGAAGCTTGTTTTTATAGAGTTAGCAACAGTGTTTATATTAAGTCCCATTTTTGAAGCTAAGTCCCTATTTATAGTTACATTAAGCTCAGGACTTGAATCACTTTTTTTCAAACGAACATCTCTAAGTCCTGGAACATCTTGTAAAGCCGCTATTATATTATTAGCTAATTCTCTTGCTCTTGTTAAATCTTCTCCAACTATATCAATATCTATACCGCTTGAAGTACTGCTTCCGCCTCCTCTCATACTGCTTACACTATCAACGTTAATTGTGGCAGGATATCCAGCTAATTTCTTTCTAACCATTTCAACATATTCTTCTGTCTCTACAGTTCTTCCTTCTGATTTATCTATTAATTTAGCTCTTATTTGTCCTTTATTAGCATCAGAACCTGATCTTGCCCTTGACTGTATTCTGCTTAAATCTTTTCCAATAACCTCTTCAACATCTTTTCTCATTCTGTCTATAAAAGAACCTGTTTGCTCTTTTCTTGTACCAATAGGCATTTGTATGCTTGCCATTAATTGACCTTCGTCAGATTGAGGGAAACCTTCTTTACCTATCAATATTAATCCTACTATTATAACAGCAAATACTACGCTTATTACAGGAATCAATATTCTATTTTTATGATGAACTGAGTAAGTTAATATTTTTTCGTATATATAATTAACTTTAGAGTGGAAATGCTTATCAAAAAATACTTCAAAACGATAGAAGAATTTAGATTTTTTTGTAGTTACTAATCTTGCACCAAGCATAGGTACTATAGTTAAAGCAACAGCTAAAGAAGCTATCATAGAAACTGTAACTGTAATACATAAATCTCTAAACATTTGACCAGTTTGACCTTCTACAAATAGGAAAGGCAAGAATACTGCTATTGTTGTGAGTGTAGAAGCAGATATTGCAAGTGCTACTGTAGAAGTACCGTCTATTGCAGATGAATATTTACCATAACCATTGTTTCGGTAATAGAATATATTTTCAAGTACAACAATGGAGTTATCTACCATCATACCAATACCAAGTACAAGTCCTGAAAGAGATATAATATTTAATGTTGTACCAAAGAAATACATCAAAGTAAATGTTACTATTATAGACATAGGAATTGATATTGCTATTATAAGTACAGTTCTAACATTCCATAAATATATCATAAGAATAATAACAGCAAATAAACCGCCCTGCCAAGCAGTATCAAGTACGCCTTTTATAGCATTATTAACGTTATCAGCACTGTTGAATAATACTTCATATTTTATGTCGCCAGGTAAGTTTAAGCTGTCTAATCTTTTTTTAATAGCATCAGAAACAGCAACTGTATTAGCACCAGATTCTTTGTTTATAGAAACGTTAACGGCAGGAGTACCATTAACTTTTATAACGTCTCCGTCTTCATCATAGCCCTCATAAACAGTAGCTAATTCTCTAAGTCTTATAGGAGTGTTATTGTCTTTTAATGCCACTACAACATTGCCAATATCATCAACTGTTTTAAACTCTCCTGTAGTTCTTAAAGTATATTTATAAACACCCTCATAAGTTTCACCACCTGATATGTTTTGGTTTTCCATAGCTAAAGTGCTTACTATAGAGTTAATATCAAGACCATAAGCCTGAAGCCTATTCATATCAACATCAACTTTAATTTGGCTTTTTAGTCCTCCTCTAATCTCAGCCATAGCAACACCGCCAACCTGCTCTATAGAAGTAAGTATTTGGTTATCAACTAAATTGTATAATGCAGATAGGTTGTCAGTACCGTAGAAAGATATTTCCATAACAGGAATATTATCAGTAGAAAATTTATAAACTGCAGGGCTTTCAGCATCATCAGGCAAAGATTTTCTTATTCTGTCTATTGCCTCTCTTATGTCTGCAGTAGCAGATGCTAAATCGCTTCCCCAGTTAAACTCTATAAATACATTAGAATCTTCTTCCTCTGAAGATGAACTTACTTCTTTAATATTGTTTACAGAAGAAACAGCAGATTCTATAAGTCTTGAAACAGATTTTTCTACTTCTTCGGGACCAGCATTATCATAAGTGGTTCTAATACTAATAAAAGGCAATTCCATGTCCGGCAAAAAGTCAACAGGAAGCCTAGATAAACTCACAACACCAAGTATAACAACCGCAACTATTCCCATAAAAACGGAAACAGGCCTTTTTACTATTAATTCAATAAAACTTCTCATAATTTAATAAACCTCTCTAAAAATACAAATAATAATTTTTAATTACCAACAGAGTAAATATCACTATTATTTGTTTGCTCAGTGTTTTTAATTACATCTTCATTATCAGCTGCATCTTTTTCTGCTGTATTTCTTACAGCATTGTTATTATTCTGCTGTTTTATAACTGTATTAGTTTGCGGTTTTGAAACAGTATTTTGCTGAGTAGTTTTAGCAGCATTCGTATTATTTGCTAATAATGATGATGTTTTTGGTTTTGTTTGATTTGTAGTAGTTTGTTTTACTACTGTTGTTTGTTTTTCTTGATTTACTGTTTGATTTCTTTGATTTGTTTGTTTTACAGTAGTTGTATTATTAGTATTATTTACTATCTCATTTGTATTAACATTTTGTGGTGTAATATATTCTAATATTGTAGGGTCATTTTCTATTCTATTTACTAAAGAACCATCTTTTAAAAACTCTCTGCCGAACATTACCACTTCTTCACCATCTTCAAGTCCACCGCTTAAAGCAACTTTATCTTTGGATCTGAATAATATATCTACTTCTCTAATATAAGCTCTATATTGTTTATTAGTGTTGTCTGTAGTTACATTTCCTTCAAGAGGAGGGTTTTGAGAATTATCTTCTTTTACAACATAAATATAATTTTTTCCTAAATCATCAGAGAATGTGGCACTATTTGGTATTACAAAAATATTATTAGCAGAGTTTAAGAGTATTGATACATCAGAGAACATACCGGGTAAAAATAATCTGTCTTTGTTGTCTATTAGAGCTTTTACCATTAGAGTACGAGTTGAAGGATTAACGGCATAATCTTTTTTTGTGATTGTAGCTTCTACTTCTTTATTTGGAGAAGAAGGAATTCTAATCAATACTTTTTGACCTAATTCAACACCTGTAATAGAACGCTCTGGTACTTGTATTTCTACTTCTAATTTACTAATATCAGCAACATTAGCTATTGGTGTAGCAGCTGCTATAGAAGCACCGACTGCCATATATGTAGTAGTTACATAACCAGAAATTGGTGTTCTTGCAGGAGCATAAGCATAATTAGCACCTATTACAAATCTGTCTATTAATGCTATAGTGTCTCCTTTGTTTACAAAACTGCCTTCATATTTTAATATATTTGCAATTTTACCAGGAACATCTGATGATATCTCTACTTCTTTTATTGCTTTAATTTCAGCAGAAAGCTCAAGATACTCTTCTAAAGACTGTCTTGCAGGTGCTGCTACAAGTACACTTATAGGATTTTCTTTCTTTTTTAAATCAACTTGCTTCTTACAAGAAATAGAAAATGTACCTATTATTAAAATTGTAGAAAGTATTAAAATAATTTTTCTATATAGTATCATAGTTGTTTTCTCCTTAAGCTCCTAAAAGCTTTAATACTTGTAATGTGCTTGAAAAATATTCATATATAGCTTGTAAATACGCAAGCTGTGCATTTAAATATGTAATCTCAGCATCACTTAATTCTAATGTAGATATTGTACCGCCTCTATACTGTCTTTGAGCCATTTGTAGAGCATAAGCGGCTGTTCTGGCATTTTCTGCTTGCGATTGTAATGTTAACTCTTGAGATTTTGCTGTAGATATGAGATTTCTGCTGTTTATTTCTATATTATCTCTTAATTGCTCATAGCTTATTTCCATTTGCTCTATACTTAATTTAATCTCTTCTGCCGATTTTGCTGTAGATGAGAATGGAAGTAATGAGTCAAGAGCATAATTTAGTGAAAATCCAACTCCCCAGCTAAACTCTCCGCTTCTGTCTTTATAAAAATCTTTATTATTATCTAATTTTAATTTATCTATAGTAGTAATCCCAACATTAGCATTTGCTGAAAGAGTAGGCCATAAATAACTTCTTGCAACTTTTCTATTGTATTCAAGCATTTCTATATTATTAGCCATATTATTAAGTTCTATATTGTTAGCCATTATTAAATCTAATATCACATTTATATCTAAATCTGGTAATGCTATTTTGGTGGCATCTAATATATTTCCAACTAATTCAACATCATCAGATACATTTGTTAAGCCTATTTGTCTTATGAATGTTAATTTTAAGCTTTCATAATTATTACTAAGTGCAACAAGCTGAGGCTTTGTACTTTCATATTGTACTTTTGCATTTAAATATTCATACTCTGAAACTTGTCCGTTTCTGTATTTTATGTAGGACTCTCTCATTCTATTGCTGTAATTAAGCTGCTGCTGATAGTATACTTTATAATTTTCTTGCGCTACAAATGTATTGTAAAAATTTAATTGCGTGTTTATTGCTACATTTTTTCTCTCGTCGAAATATGTTTCTTTCATCATTCGCAAGTTTATTTCTCTTGCTTTATCAGTATTCCAGTTTCTAAATCCTGTGAAGAGTGTTTTTGATAATGTTGCTTGTGCACTCCAAGTATCTGCACTTGAGTATATACCTGTGTTAAAATTGCTGTATTGGTATTCTTTTGGCTCTGATAAATTAAGTCCGCCGCTAACTGTTAATGAAGGTAAAAATAAATCAGAAAATGAAGCATCTTTTTGAGTTTGAGCTATTCGTACATCATATTCTGCTTGCTTTAATGTTTTATCATTTTCAACGGCTAAATCTAATGCCTGTTCTAAATTTATGCTTATCTTAGAGTTTGTAGAGTTTTCATTACTCTGTGAATATAAAGAAATATTGAATAGTATAATCAATATAAAAACAAAACTATTTTTCACAATACCGCTCCTAAGAAAGTCTACATCGTAAATTTAATAAAAATTTATTTTTTTACTAATAAATTATAAACTTCAAATAAAAAATATCAAGTTCTAATTTTACAATATATTTAATTAGACGAATAAATAATTAAAAAAGTTCCCATAGTTTAACGTTTATAATGCTTAATTAAATTTATAATTATATAGGTATATAAAAAATAATTATTTATATATTTATACAAAGATGGTAAATAATTTTTACTTTTTTGCTATAAAAAATATTAATTTGATATCTAATTTTACCTTAAATTTACAAATAATTATTGTTTTTTGATAAAATCATAGTAAAACAGCAAAAAAACTGCAAAATATATATATTTTTTGTAAAAAAATAGTAAAAAAATTTGACAAAACTCTTGGCTTATACTATAATTATAATTGTAAAGATAATTTACTTAGTAAGGAGATAAAAATGAAAAAGTTATTAAAAGTTATTTTTATTATATCAATCTTTTCAAGTTTGCTATTAGCACAAAATAATAATTCAGCAGATACTAATACACTAAATCAAAATGATACTGCAATTTATAATCCCTATATGCAAACACCAGACAGTAATGTTCAATATGGATATGGAGTGCCATTATCATCTTTGCCTAAAAACACTCAAGATTTTATAGCTAAACATTTCAAAAATGTAGAAGTAAGCTATATAGAGAGAGATTGGGAGGATATAGAAGTATATTTAGCTAATGGAACACAGATTGACTTTTTCCCTAATGGTGAATGGAAAGAAGTAAAAAGTTATGGAAATATGCCTACTACAATATTGCCTGCTAATGTTTTAGCTACTGTTAATAAAACTTATCCTCAGGCTGCTATTATAAAAATAGAAAAGCAATTCACTATATATGAAGTTAAATTAAACAATATGATGGAGCTTTATATAGATAGTAACGGCAGTCTATTAGGACAGCAATTTGATGATTGATGATTAAATATATAAAAAATAAAATAAAAAGGAGTAAATAATGAAAAAAATAATTTGTTTATTAATAGCTTTAAGTATAATAGGTTCTTCAGCTTTGTTTGCTGATTGGTATGTACCTCTTAATCAAGTTCCTCAGGCAGTATTAGCTACAGCAAGAGCAACTTATCCTCAGGCAGAAATTTGGGCAGTAGAGATGGAGCATTACAATGTTTATAAAGTAAAAATGAATAATATGATGGAACTTTATATTGACAAAGGTGGTAATTTATTAGGTCAAGAGTTTGACGATTAATATTAAAAAATTAAAATAAAGGAGTAAATATGAAAAAAATAATTTGTTTATTAATAGCTTTAAGTATAATAGGTTCTTCAGCTTTATTTGCTGATTGGTATGTACCTCTTAATCAAGTTCCTCAGGCAGTATTGGCAACAGCAAGAGCAACTTATCCTCAAGCAGAGATTTGGGCAGTAGAAATGGAAAATTATAATGTTTATAAAGTAAAAATGAATAATATGATGGAACTTTATATTGACAAAGCAGGTAATTTGTTAGGTCAGGAATTTGATGACTGATAAAAAAGATATATAGATAAAAAACAATAGATAAAAAATAGTTATTCCTTATTATTGGAGAAGAGGCTTGAAAATATTTTTAGGTCTCTTCTTTTTATTTGCATAATATTATTAAAATATTCTATTGCAATAATAACTAAAAATATATATATTGTTTCTTTATCATAAAATTATTATAAGGATTATTTATGGAAAAGTTTTTTAGATTAAAGGAAAACGGTACTAATGTAAAAAGCGAAATCATAGCTGGTATTACTACATTTATGACTATGGCTTATATATTGGCTGTAAACCCTAGTGTGCTTAGTGCCACTGGTATGGATAAGGGGGCTGTATTTACAGCTACAGTAGTATCTTCTATAGTTGCTACTTTAATTATGGGACTCTTGGCTAATTTACCTTTTGCTTTGGCTCCGGGTATGGGGCTTAATGCTTTTTTTGCTTATACTGTTGTACTTGGTATGGGCTATAGCTGGCAAACTGCTTTAACTGCTGTTTTTATAGAAGGTATTATATTTTTAGTTTTAACTATTTTCAATGTAAGAGAAGCTATTGTAAACAGTATACCTCTTAATATGAAAAGAGCTATTTCTGTTGGTATAGGTTTATTTATTGCATTTATTGGTCTTCAAAACTCTAAAATTATAATCAATAATGATGCAACATTAATTTCATTAGGAGATATTACTTCAGGCTCTCCATTACTTGCTATAATAGGTTTATTAATAACATCTTTACTTCTTGCATACAATGTAAAAGGAGCTATATTAATTGGTATATTATTAACAACATTAATAGGAATACCTATGGGAATTACTCAGCTTTCACCTTATGCAAGTTTTGCTCCTCCTTCTTTAGAGCCTGTAGCTTTTAAATTGGACTTTGCTAATATTTTTCACCCTAATATGTTTATAGTATTATTTACTTTTCTTTTTGTAGATATGTTTGATACAGTTGGCACATTGGTGGGTGTTTGTACTAAGGCTAATATGCTTACTAAAGGCGGAGAAGTTCCTCGCTGTAAACAGGCTTTGTTTGCAGATGCTGTTGGAACTATATTTGGTGCTTGTATGGGTACTTCTACTGTTACTACTTATGTTGAGAGTGCTTCTGGTGTTGCTGAGGGCGGAAAGACTGGGCTTACTGCTGTTGTAGTTGCTATATTGTTTACTATATCATTGTTCCTATCACATATATTCTTATCAATCCCTAGTGCTGCCACTGCTCCTGCTCTTATAATAGTTGGTTTGTTTATGATGACTCCTATATTAGAAATTAACCTTACAGATTATACAGAAGCTATACCTTCTTTTGTTTGTATTATATTTATGCCTTTCGCTTATAGTATTGCTGAGGGTATCACTTTTGGTATATTGGCTTTCACTTTATTAAAATTATTAACAGGAAGAACAAAAGAGATTACATTATTTACTTGGATATTGTCTGCTCTTTTATTAATAAAGATTTTAATGCCTGTTATTTCTAAGATGTTATCATAAAATATATTATTAATTTAAATAAAAAGCCTTGAATTAATTTTCAGGGCTTTTATTTTTTAACGGATTAATAAATGAATTTTTATCAACTTTTTCCCGCCTTACGCGGTGCGGACTTCGTCAAAGTTGCAAAAAGTGCAAGTGTTTTAGTTTTATAAATGTCATATATTTATATATAAGGAATATGTATTAAATATATAATGTAATACCTAAATCTGAGCTAAAAAATGCAGCCTTTTTGGTTCTTTGTGGCGACAAAAGAACTGGGGGTGCGTACCCTAAGGGCACGCTTCGCAGGGGGCTAGCCCCCGATAACAATAAAAAAATAAAAACTAAATTTTGACAAACTTAAAAATTTTCATCTTAATTATAAATAATATATTTGTAAAATAAAAACTGATAAAAGTTATTTGTTTTTAGTATATTTTAAAAATATTATAATCTGCTCAAAAAATCTAACTTCTTTTCTGTATGATAATTATCTCCTCCATCATGACCATTAAAAGTATAAACTTCAATAGATTTATCTCCAGCATAATTATTGTATGCGGCAAATACTGTAGAAGGAGGCACTATTATATCCATAAGCCCTACAGAAAACAATGCTTTTGCTTTAGCTCTTTTAGCAAAAAATACTCCGTCAAAATATGAAAGCGTATTAAAAACAATATCTTCTTTATCTCTATTTGTTTTGCAGTATCTTGCTATTTCATTATATGGTAAAGTATCTGTAATTGTAGAAGCTCTTTTATAATCGCATAAAAAAGGAACATCTGCCATCATAGCTTCTATTTTTATATTTGAAAGCTCACTCAAAGCACAAGCAGCTAATGCTATCCCTCCGCCTTGGCTGCCTCCATTTATAACAATTTTGTCTGTTAGTGTATGTTCTTTGGACGCTTCTATGGCTTTTAGAGCATCTATAAAAACTCTTCTATAATAATAGTCATTTTTATCTAATATGCCCTTTGTGAGAAAACCATCAGCATGCACGCCATAACCTTCAGGGTCAATTGTTGAAGCTCCATTTCCAGACTCAGCTCCTTGTCCTCTTGTCTCCATTACAAATACACTATAGCCTGCAGATGGAAAAACTATATGATTAATAGGCAAATCTTTTCCAGTACCATAACCTAAATAATGAACTATACAAGTTAACTTGCTGCTGTTTTTTGGTGCTATATACCAGCCGTTTATAGTATGCTTTTTGTAACCTAAAAAACTTACTTCATAAACATCAAAAAATTTTAAATGCGTTTGTATTAAATTATATTTTGCTTCCGGTTTATGATTATTTTCTTTTATAGTGCTAAGCCAAAAACTATCAAAATCGCTTGGTTCTTCAGAGCTTCCTTTATATTTATAAAGTTCATCTATAGATAAATCAAAAAAAGCCATTATTATTTCCTATTTTTAATATATTTTTTTAGGTATTTTCACATTTTTAAGCTGTTCTAATCTGTTTATAATAATTTTTTCAACTTCAAAATTGGAAGGCTCTTCATTTTCAAAACTATATCCGCTTGCAAGCATAAGAGTCTCTTTCTCTTGTACATAATTACGCATCTTTCTATAAATTATAGATATTCTAAATAAAGATAATTTTTGTCTGTAGCCATTTAAATATGATTGTCTATAATAATCAATTGCTGAAGTTCTTCTGTTTCTTGCATCATAATGCTCTGCTAATTTAAAATAGATTCTTCCCTTTTCCACTTTATTATAGCTTCTTTCAGCCATATTAATAATTTCTTGTTCTGTTTGGGCATAATTAGTTTGGTCTATAAGCTTTTCATATATATCAAGCAAATTAAAATAAGCATCATATTTATATGAAGGTATAGTTAAGTTATTTGCATATTGTATTGATTTTTTATATTCTTCTACGGCCAAACGGTATGTAGCAATTCCTCCTTGTTCTGCAGGGCTTCCAGCTTCACTTTCATATATAACACCCAAAAAATAATGAGCATCAGCATTCTCTGGATAATATAATAGAGTTTTATTCATAACAAATAAAGCATAAGAAGTATTGCCTTCATTTATAGCTCTTTTAGCCTCTCCTATATAAACCCAAGCAGGCTGTAATTTTCCGTTAAAAGAAGACATAAAAAAGTTAGTATCTATTCTTAAACTTGTAGTAGCTGTATTTGTTTGAGAATATAAAGATAAACAAAAAAATAAAAATATAAATACAAAATGTTTCATAGATATTTCACTGCAAATAATAGTTTTATAAATTAAAATTCTTATTATTTAATATCGGTATAATAAATTTTTACCTTATATTATTTTTTTACTTCTTTATAAGTAGGTTTATCTTTAAGTGCTAAGCTATCAGATAATATATTTTCTGTTTCAAATACTATAATTTCATTTAAACCAGTTTTTAAAAGAGGAGCAGGTATATATAAATAACATGCAGGTCCTTCACTCCAATACCTTCCTAAATTAAACCCATTTATAAATGCTACGCCTTTTCCAAGTTTAGAACAATCAAGGAAAGTATCGGCTGCTTCTTTAACCTCAAATTCATAACGGTAGAATGAAGGAGTATTTTCTATCCATTCAGAGCTGAAATCTACATCTTTTATATTATCAAGTGGTAATGCATATTGCTCCCATCCTGTTTCAAAATGTATATCAGCCATAACTCCTATACGAATGCCCTTAACTTGACTGCATTCCTGAAGTTTATAACCGTAATTAACACGTCCTACATTTTCAACCAATAATTCTAATATGTTATCTCCATTATTAAAATGCATTTCAATAGGCTCTATAAGCTCATCTTGATATTTTACGCCTTTATATTCGCCATTCAAATAAAAATGAACTCTGTCTGAAGCACCTACTGCTCGCACATTTATATTATTATCAAAGCCTTTTACTGTAGTTCTATAGAGCATATAACCATATCCGCTTCCTGCTTTTTCCATAGTGATAGGGGCATCGCTTTTCTGACATTTTGATATTTTATCTATAACTGAAAATAATGAGGTTTTATCTTTAAGTTTTGCCTCTCCAAAATCTGCTCTCTTATGGTCTCTTGGCTCAAAAGTTTTTATTTCAGGAAATAATTCATTAATAAGTTTTTGAAGTTTATAAAATTTTTCTGTAGGCTCGCCCCATTCTGTAAGAACAGCATCATAATCATAAGATGTAATTTGAGGGAAATCAGTATAACCTGTTACAGAAGTACCATTATAAAAGCCAAAATTTGTTCCGCCTATAAACATATATAAATTTATACTGCCTCTTTTTAAAATCTCTTTTACTTCCATTATAAAATCATCAGCATCTCTTTTTATTATAGGTTCTTTCCATAAATTAAACCAACCGTCCCAAAACTCCATACACATTAATGGATTTTTTATACCTTTTCTTTCAAAGAATTTTTCTGTTGCATCAAAACTTTCTTTAGCCTGAGAACCAAAATTAACAGTAGCTAATATTCCATCATCTGCCAATGTTCCAGCTTCTAAAACAGCATCCCAAGCACCATCTGATGTAAATAAAGGCACTTCTGCACCATGTTTTTGCATAAGATTTTTTAAAGCTCTAAGATAGCCTTTATCATTACCAAATGAACCATACTCATTTTCAATCTGCATCATAATTACAGGACCGTTTCTTGTAATTTGTAAATCTGCAATCTGCTTAAATAATTCTTTATAGTAAGCATCAACTTTACTTAAAAATAATTCTGTATTAGTACGAACTTTTATATTATCATATCTTAAAAGCCATGCAGGAAGTCCTCCAAATTCCCACTCAGCACATATATAAGGAGTAGGTCTTAATATGACCAATAAATCCATTTTCTGAGCAAGCTTAATAAAAGCTGCTATATCCTTATTTCCAGAAAAGTCAAAAACTCCTTCATCTATTTCGTGTATATTCCAAGGTATATATGTTTCAACAGTATTAAATCCAGCCGCCTTTAAATTATATAAACAATCTTCCCAATATTCTTTTACAAATCTAAAATAATGAATAGCACCAGATAAAATCTTTACAGGTTTTCCATCTAATATGAATTCTTCTTTAACTTCAAAAATGCTCATTTTAATACTCCTCTTTTAATTTTTGTATATATAATTTATTTATTATCACTTGTATTAGAATCTAAATCCATACATAATATTGCTTCTTTTCCTGCCTTCATAATCTCATGTATTTCATCTAAATTATTTACATCAATGTCTTTAAATAAGGCATCTATAATAATAGCAAGATTCATACCTGAAATAACTTTAACTCTGCTTTTTAAATTATGTTTTTGCAAAATACCCTCAATTTGATTATAAGGAGCACCTCCATTAAGATCAGCAAATATAATGCCTTTTTTGTTTTCGTCTGAAAGCCAATTGGTTATACATTCTTCTAAATTTTTAGAAAATATATCTATTCCATCTTCTTCTGTAAGTTCTAATATTTTAAGCTCTTGAGACTCTTCTCCAATTATCATCTTCATTGCAGATTTCATGCCTGAAGCAATGCCTTTGTGAGAAACTAATAATATTTCCATAATAATTATTACTCCTTTATTATGAATTTTAAAGCAAATATTGATTTTAAATGATTAAAAATAATTTTATTTGAAAGTACTTGAAAACTTACAATGCGGACTAATAAAAAATAATATTTTAATTTTAACAAATTAATCATTTTTTCTATCAATTTAATGATAACATAAAGTACAAAAATGGCAAGATATTTACAAAAAATGTTATGAAAATTAAATTAAAACAAGATTAAAATATAATTATTAAATATAATTATTAAATATTTATATATTTCTATATAATATAAAAGTATTATATAAATGAACTATTTAAAAAAATATTTATTTACGTTTTTTAATAAATATTATTTATATGATATAAGTTATTTTTTTTGGGATATTTTTTTAAATACATATTTACACCGCATAAAAAATATAGTTTATGCGATATAAAATATTTTTTAATATATTTTATTATTTTGTAAATTTAAGAAAAATATTTTTTTACTATTTCATCATCTTCCAAGGCAGTAAGTATCTCTACTCCATCTTCTTTAACAGCAACAGTATGTTCATAATGAGCAGATAAAGAACCGTCTCTTGTAACAACAGTCCAATCATCATCTTCAATATATATAGCATGATGTCCCATATTAACCATAGGTTCTATTGCTATTACCATATTAGTTTTAAGTACAGGACCAAAACCTTTTTTACCTCTGTTAGGCACAGCAGGCTCTTCATGCAAATTAGCCCCAACCCCATGACCGTTAAACTCTCTCACTAAAGAATACCCTGCATCTTCTGCAGTTTTTTGTATGGCATAAGAAACATCTCCCAAATGAACACCGTCTCTTATTTGTTTTATTCCATTAAAAAACGATTCCATAGTTGTATCTACAAGTCTTGAAGCCTCTTCAGATACATTTCCGACCTTAAAAGTAAATGCTCTGTCTGAATGATATCCTTTATAATAAACACCTATATCAAGACCTATTATATCGCCGTCTTTTAATATTCTTTTTTTACTTGGTATTCCATGTATTATTTCTTCATTTATAGAAGCACATATTGAAGCAGGAAAAGGCGGATTGCCGTAACCCTTAAAAGAAGGCTTTGCATTTTGCTTTCTTATATAATCATACACAAACTTATCAAGCTCTTTTGTAGATATGCCAGGCTCAACAAGTTTAGAAACTTCTTTAAATACATTTGCTAATATATGTCCGCTTTCACGCATCAAATTTATTTCTGATTGTGTTTTTATTTTAATAGCCATTTTTAATGCTTTCCTTTATTTATCAATTTGATTGATTCTCTGTATTATTTGGATTCTCAAAAGTATTTTCTGCCTCAACCTTATCACTAAAAGAATCTTCTACTATCTTTGTAATATTCTTTTTCTGTCCGCCTGTAATAGTCATTTCTCCCTGTATAACAGCACCCTCTCCGACATCTATCTTAGGAGCTTCTATATTTCCTAAAACTCTTCCTGTTTCTATTAATACTACTTCATTTGAAGCTGATATATTGCCTATTAAAGTACCAGCTATTGTTATGCTGTCTGTAATAATAGTGCTTGTCTTTACCTTGCCGTTAGTACCTATTATTAAATGCCCGTCTATTTTTAAGTCTCCTTCAAATTTGCCGTCTATTTGAAATGAGCCTTTTACTATATAAGTTCCTTTGAAATATGAACCTTCCCCTATTATACTATTAATCATCTCTCTTTTTGACATAATAATCACACTCCAAATTTATACTTCATTTTGATTTTATAAGTATAAAACTAAAATGTCAAGTTTATAGATTTTCAATAACTTATATATTTTAACCATTATTTAATAAAATAATTTTTTATATATAATTAAATTATGAAAACCAAAGTTTTATCAATACGATAATTTTATGTGAATACAAAAAAATATAAATTATAAAAAATAATTAATTAAAAATATCTTTAAAAGTTTTTTATTATTGTTATAATATTCTGAAGTGATTCAAATTATTATACAGCAATTAGAAGGAAATATATGGTCAATTTTTTTAAAAGCCAGTCTACAGAGGCAAGAAGAGATTTAATACTTCATGGTTCTATAACAAATACGTTAATAATGCTTTCTATTCCAACTCTTATGATGGGTTTGGTGCAATCAATGATGCCTCTTATGGATGGGCTTTTTTTGAATAATGTTACAGGTACAATTATAGCGAGCAGTGTAAACTTTTCAGAGCCTATTATTAATATGATGACTGCTTTATCGCAAGGTTTGGGTGTTGCCGCTATGGCGATAGTTGGGCAATATAATGGTATCGGAGACTTTAAAAATGCTAAAAGAATTTCAACACAGATAGTTGTTGCCGGTGTATTATTTGGTATAGCCATGGGGCCGACTTTATATGTTGTAAGCATACTTGTTTCTATGAATTTACAGCCGGGTGTTAAAGAGAATGTTTTTCAATATTTATCATTATATAGTTTTGTTATGCCTATGACTTTCATGGCTGCTATATATAATGGTCTTAAAAATGCAAGCGGTAAACCAGAGGCTACTTTTATAAGAATGGTTTTACTCCTTATATTAAAAATTATATTTAATTTTATTTATGTTTATTTCTTGCATCTTAAAATTGTTGGAAGTGTATTATCTTCTTTTTCCACTTATGCTATAGTTAGCGTTTGGATGTATTATGATTTATTTATAAAAGAAAGCGATGACAAATTAAGTCTTAAAGATTTCAAGTTTGATTTTTCTATATTAAAGGAACTTATGATTATAGGGGTTCCTTCTATGCTTACTACTTTTCTAAGCAATTTAGGTTTTTTCCTAATAAATAGCGAAGTAGAAAAATATGGGCCTGCTATATTAAATGGGCAGGGTATAGCTAACAATATAACAGCTGTTTGTTATAATTTGCCTGCTGCTTTCGGTTCTGCAGTTACAACTATGGTAAGTATGAACATTGGGGCTAAATACGCTGATAAGGCTAGAAAGTCTTGCTACATGGGTATATTGATGAGCGCTATTACAGCTATTTTACTTATGGTTATTATAATACCATTGTCTCCGCATATTACTATACTTTTTACAAGGGAAGTAGAGGATTTATATGTGGCTAATAGGTCTTTGCCTATATATGCTTTATCGGTTTTGGGTTTTGGTGTTACTATGGTTGTGCAGGGTGCTTTGATTGGGCTTGGAAGAACGAGGATACCGCTTCTAATCAGCATACTTAGAATATGGCTTCTTAGATATATTTTTATTTTAATTACTTCAAGGTATATTCAATACTGGGCAGTATTTTGGGGTAACTTATTCTCTAACACAATGTCTGGTGTTATAGCCCTTGCTATTTTATCAAGAGTGCCTTGGGTATCTGTTATTAATATGCAGACGCAAAATATATTCATGCTTAGAGCAAAATTATTTGTAGATGAACTTGGTGCAAAGTTTTTCCCTAAAAATATTGGAAAAAGAAAAGATTATTCATTAAAATTGAAGAATAAAATTAAAAATATTACGGACCCTATCAAATTATCAAAGTTTGAAAAAAGAGAAGAAGAAAAATTAAAAAGAATGGAAGAGCGTGAAGAGAGAATAAGAGAGAGAGAAGAAAAGAGGGCAAAAGAGGTTGCTGAGTGGAAAAGGCAGATTGAAGAGATAAAACAAAATAGAGAGAAAATGAATGAGGAACATAGAAGATATAATGAGGATAGAAAAAAAGAAAAAGAAGCTAAAAGACAGCAAATATCAGAAAATGTGAGATTAAGAAGAGAGGCAAGGCATAAACTTAGAGAAGAGAGAAAAATTGAAAAAGAAAAACAAATTGAAGAGAGAAAAAATTTAAAGAATAAGAAAAATGAATAATTATAATACTTTAATTTTACTTATAGCAGGACAATCAAAAAGATTTGGCGGAAAAATAAAAAAGCAATTTATTAAAGTTGATAATAAGCCTATATTCATACATACTTTAATTAATGTTTTAAAGTTTAAATTTGATAATATTGTTTTAGTAAGTTCAAAATATGAGATAAATAATATAAAAAAGTATATAGAAAAAGAAGATGCTATAAAAGATAATATTAAAAAAATTATGCATTATATAGAAGGCGGAAGCGAGAGGGTTTATTCTGTTTATAATGCTATTAAATATTTAAATGAAAATAATATAAAAACTGATTATGTGTTTATTCATGATGGAGTAAGACCATTAGTAACAAAAAAAGAAATATTAAGCCTTTATAATTATGTATTAAAAAATGATGCTGCTATACTTGCTTCTAAAGTAACAGATACTATAAAAAAAGTTGATGATAATAAAAATATTAAAGAGACAATAGATAGAACATATTTATATAGAGCTGCTACTCCTCAGGCATTCAATTTTAATAAATACTTGGAAGCTATCAGTAAATATATGAATGCTAAAAATAAAAAATTAGCAACAGATGATGCGGAAATATATAGTAAATATTCAGGGAAAGTTGGTATTATAGAATGCTCTTCAAATAATATAAAAATAACAAATAAAGAAGATTTATCTATTTTTAAAAAACTAAAAGGCATATAATTTTGTATATTTAATATATATATGCTTTTTGTATTGTAATAAGATATATTTTAATAAGTATATATCCGAAAATTTTATATAACAATTTTTATTGAAATAGGTTATTATATTAGTTGCTTATAGGCTTATGGAGGTATATGAGTGCGTAGTAAAAAGCACTCACGTTTTAAACTTTATTTAGCTACTACCTTGATAGCTTTCTTAATACCTAGTTTGTTTAGCATTTCTTTTGTATTTTCAAATAAACAGAAGTATTTAGATAATATTATATCTTATGTAAATAAAGTATCTCCTATTAATATTTATATAGAGGATATAAGCTTATCATTTAGGTTAGAAATTATTCTTGATAATGTAAAACTTTATTCTAAAGGTAATGATAAGGAATTTCTTAGTATGGAAAGAGCTCTTTTGAGTTTTAACCCACTAAGGCTTTTTATAAAGAAAGATATATTTTATATGCTTAGTGATGTTGATGTTACTAAGGGTGATTTTTATCCTGAGTTTTTGGATACATCTATTTTTCAGTCGAATAGTAATGCAGATACAGATTACAAAGAGATTATAAAAAATATAACAGATATATTATTAGATAAAAGTATTCTTGTAAGAGATTTTAATACAAAAATAGAAGATAAGGATGGAAATATATCTCAGGTTTCTATAACATCTCTTAATGGAAACTTTAGGTCATACAAATATTTTCTTACTTATAATTTAAATCTTCCGGACGAGACTATATTAAATTTTTCTACAGAAGTTAATCCTGATTTATCTTTTTTAACATGTATAATAAGTGCTAAAGACAGCGAAAGAGATTTATTTAAATACGATATAAATGCTACAAATAATAATGATTTTTTAGAATTAAATTTAAAAAATACAGAAAAAGATGATCTATTAAATATTAATTATAACTATAATAATAAAAAACTTAATTTCAAACTTTTAGATGCCAATATAGATAAAAATACAGTTTATAAGTTTGTGAGCATAGCATTAGATACCCCTATAATATACAATGCTATAAAGCCTAATGATGATAACATAAAAATGATTAGTAATGCTATTGACCGTTTTGATTATGTGAATATTAATGCTTATGGTAATTATGAGATTGATAAAGACATATATATAGATTTTGATATTAGAGCAAAAGACGAATTATTTAATTTATATGCTGATGCAAAAATTACTAATAATAATTTAATATTATCTAATGTTAATATCAATGCTTTAGACGGCAATATAGTATTGAGCGGCATAGTTCCTTTGAATGATCCTGTTTCCAGTGTATTGAGTTTGAATGTTAATGACTTATCTGCTGGTGCTAATAGGCTATCTGCTGCTTTATCATTAAAACCTATAAAAGTTAATGATGAAGAGTTGTCTTCCAGTTTTATAATATCAGAATTGTCTTATGAAAATGCCTTAAAATATCCATTAACATGGGTTGTAAGGTACATGAAAAAAGAAAAATATATAAAAATGAATTTAAGCGGAAATAAATATATAGACCCTTTTAATGTTGATATATCATTAGATAATACTAAAGCTGTATTGGTAGAGGCTGATGGTATTATACCGCAAGAATTATTTGTTGTATTTTTGGGCGGCAATCCTATTGATAATTTATCTTCTCTAAATGTTAAATATAGTTTAAGCAATGCTTCGTATACAGATGGAAAGGGAAATGTTCATGTATTAAATGTGTCTTCTAGAAAGATTTATACAGAGGAATATTTAATTAGAGTAGGGGCTTTAGCTTACAGTAATAAAATAGAGATTAACGATATATTTTATAGGCTTTCAGAAGGCGGCGGTATTAATGCTAATGCTGTTATAGAATACGATAAGAATTTCAACATAAAAGCTAATGGAAGCGTAAAGACACCTATTGGTGATTATAATTTAAATGGCTTCACACTTACAGCTACTAATGGAAGCAGGATATTATATGCTTCTACAGAGCATTCGGAAATAGTTGCTAATGGCTTTATTGCAACCAATGGAGATTTTGAATTAAATATAGCAACACCTAATGAATTAAAAGTTAATGATATATCTTTTAATGCAGATGTATCTATAGACAATTACAGAAATAAGCCAATATATTTATATGGGGACATTAAATTTAATAAAAACATATCCCCTATTGTTGCATTAAATACTCAATTTGAACTTTCTAATACAAGCATAGTATTTACAAACATAGTAGTTGATTATGGCGACAATAGAGTGTTTGGCGAGGGTGTACTTTCTTCTTCTGATGGGGTTAATAAGTTTACGGCTTTACTTAAAGACCCTAATAATAATGGAATGATAGCTTTAGATACATCTATTAACCAAAATAATTTATTTGGAAATCTTACTATATCCGATTTGCCTTTTAACCTTGATATGGCTGGCGGAATGTATGGCATAATTACTGCTAATGCAACTGTAATAGGGCTTCTCAATGACCCTGTTATATATTTAGACAAGTTTAATATAAAAGATTTTGAAATTCTAGGAGACAGGTATGATGTTTCTTTAACAGGCTATTATAAAACAGATGAAGTAGAGATAAAAAATGTACTTATGAGCAAAACTGGTTCTATTGGTATTGTAAAGTCGAGAACATTTAAAAAAACAGGTGAGCAATTAAAAATACCTTATGCATATTTTTCAAAAGATTTGCATAATATGACTATAGAAGTTGATAAATTATTTTATTTGAGTACTTATTCCGGCACCATTGATTATAATATGCGCTCTTTAGCAGATGGAAGCAAAGAGTTTAGACTACAGACAACACCTATAACAATTAATAAAAGAAAGCTTCCTGAGTTTGGTACTATAATACGATATAATAATGATTATATTACATTTGAAAACAATAAAAGTCATGGTATATATGGAAGCATTTCTAATAAAGATGGAGTTAGTGCAACTTCGTTAAGATATGTTTATGATAATTATGATATTCTTAATATTGATGGTACTATAAAAGATACAGGTAAAGAGCAAGTAGATTTGCTTCTTACATCCGATAGGCTTAATGTTGAGATATTTGAGATATTTAATGTATTATTTACAGAGATACAGTCATCGCCTACTAATTTTATGGTTGATAATAAGCCTTATACTTTATATGCCAAGGTTCACGGACCTAAAGACGATATTGCAATTAATGGAAGATTTTTAGGTCATGGCAAGAAAGTAAAAATAGCATATTTCTCTGATATATTTGACAGTACAGTTGTAGATTTTAATTTTGACGGCAATATGTTTAATGTAAACAATCTTACATTTACTTATAAGGGTAAGAAAAATTTATCTATTACAGGGGAAGCCGAAATATTTAAAAATAATATAAATTATATGGCTTTTGATTTACTTTCATCAGACGAGCAATTAGGACTTTTAAATGGTTCATTAGACCTTAATATTGTAAAAATAAAGGGACCTTTACACGTAGATTTACAAGTTGGCGGAAATATAGCAGAGCCGAGAATAGGCGGAACATTAACTCTTATGAAAAGTGATGTTCAATTATCTATTAACCCTCAAAATACATATAAAGAGCATGTTTATGGTATGGCTAGTAAGATTTATTGGGATTTTGTTATAGAAGCTTGGCAGCAAGTTAGAGTTGCGCATAATTTGGTTGGCGATGTTTATCTTGAAGACGGCTCTAAAATGAGTGTATACAGCACATTGAGAGACGGATTAGAGTTAGAGGGTACTATTAATTTTGATAGGGGAAGCATTTATTATTTACAGAATGTATATCAAGTAGAAAATGGTACTTTAACATTCCCAGATGTTAATA
The DNA here is from genome assembly GCF_036997485.1 of Brachyspira pilosicoli. Taxonomy (NCBI): domain Bacteria; kingdom Pseudomonadati; phylum Spirochaetota; class Spirochaetia; order Brachyspirales; family Brachyspiraceae; genus Brachyspira; species Brachyspira pilosicoli. The sequence goes on from NZ_JAWLPU010000001.1 coordinate 881,495, forward strand.
GTTATGACCCTATAATAGAAGCAACTGCTTTCACATATAAAAAATATTATCCGGCAAATGTCAGTGTTTCTGCAGATTCTTTGGAATATCAAAATGCAGGTGAAAGCGTTACACTTTATATGGAAATGAATGCCCGAGTTTCTCAATTATTGACAGACAGCACAGGCGGCATATCTCCTGTAAGATTCTACACTATCCCTTCGCTTGGACAGTATCAGGTTAATCAATTAGCTGGAATACCTCAGGGTACTTTTGGTAATAGAGAAAATCAAGTTTATGCCGAAAATTTCAACAGTATAAACTCTGCTAACAATATGAATAATGCCCAACTACAGCAGCTTACTATGAATTATAGTGATTTGATATTGAGAAGTACGGTTTTAAGACCAGTAGAGCGTTGGGTAAGGCAGTTTTTGGGTATAGATTATATTAACTTAAGCCCTACGGTGGTGAATAACTTATTGTTTGTTACAAATAACAATAATCTTAGTGCTTCTTCTGTTTGGGATAATACGAGCGTAGGTATAGGTAAATATATTTCTAAATATCTATATTTGAAATATGATGTTACTTATAGAGTTAATGATGCTTCAAGGCCGAGCGAATTAGGAAGACCGGTTGATGCTTACTATTTTGACCATCAATTTGGCTTTGAAGTGTCTTTACTAAAAAATTATAGACTTGCAAATTTTGTATTTGAGTATAAAATAAACCCTTTCAATATAAAAGGAACAGGTCAAGACTTTAATATAGTTACACGGTGGAGATTTTAGTGAAATTTAGAATAAATCTTATTATTATTATTGTTATTACTCTTTTTGCTGCCTTTTTATTTTTGAAGGCGGCTGAAAGTGATTTTGAAAATTTACAAACTTCACAAAATATTGCAGTCTATGAAGGTCTTACTATTAAAGACATAATAGTTACAGGGGAAGTAAGGCTTAGCGAGGAGCAAGTAAAAAATAATTTCCCTATTAAAAAAGGAAGTAAATTTTCTAGAACAGAAGTTAATAATGCTATAAAAAGTCTATTTAACACAGAATCTTTCGACAGAGTTGCTATAGATGTTACAAGAGAAGATGACGGCATTATACTTAATATAGTAGTGGCAGAGAGATTTATTATTAAAGATATTATATATAACGGAAATAAGCGTTTAAGCAGAACAGCATTAAATGATGCCATAAAACCTATAATGCGTGTGGGAGACCCTTATATACCTCAGAAGTTAAATGATGCTGTTAATGCTATTATCACTAACTATCAAGATAAAGGATATTTAAAGGCTTATGTTGAGCCAAAGGTTACTGAAGATAAAGCAGCTTCTGATGTTGTAATAGAGATGAATATTGTAGAGGGTAATGAGGTTAAGGTATCGAGCATTCGTTTTCACGGAAACACCCACTTTTCTCCTAATGAATTAAAAAGACAGATGTCTACAAAGGAAAATGGTTTCTTATCTTTGGGTAAGTTTAATGAGTTTAAGTTTGAAGAGGATAAGTCTAAAATAGTAAAGTATTATGCTGATAGAGGTTATTACAAGGCTAAAGTAAATAATGTTCGATATACTTATCAATGGAGAGACCCTCAGGTAAAAAATGAGCAGGATTTGATTATAGATATTTACATCACAGAAGGTGATAAATACTATTTTGGAGATATTGGATTTAAGGGTAATTTTGTTATACCTTCAGATGTTATACAGGCGGATATAAAATCTAAGAAGGGCGCTTTGTATAATTATACTTATCACATGGCTGATTATCAGGGTATACAAAATAAATATTCTGAGAAGGGTTATATATTTAGACAAGTTATTCCTGTTATATCGGTTAATGAAGAAAACAAGATAGTTAATATAATGTATGATATAGTTGAAAACGATAAGGCGCATATAGAAAACATCACAATAGCAGGAAACACTAAAACTAAAGATTTTGTTATACAAAGATATATTGATATAAAACCTGGTGAGGTATTTAACTCTGCTAAAATACAGCGTGTACAAGAGAGATTATATAATACGCAATTCTTTGACAATATTAATATTAATGTAAAGCCTGGGTCTGCTGAAGGACTTATGGAGCTTGGTCTTAATGTTACTGATGGTAAGTCTGCTATGGTATCTGGAGGAGGCGGTTTTTCTACTGGTTCTGGATTTAAAGTTTTTGCTTCTATTAGAGAAAACAACTTTTTAGGAAGAGGCTTGCAATTAGGTTTAAGCGGTGAGTTTGGTCAGACTCAAAAGAGAATAGCAGTTAATTTTGCAGAGCCTTATTTGCTTAATTTGCCTATATATTTGGGATTTGATTTATCTTACTTTAATGAAAGTGTTAATACAGGATATCAAATAGGAAGTGACCAGTTTGGGCTTCCTAAATACTCTTATTATACAAGACATGGTTTTGAAGGTATTGCGAGGGTTGGTTATTATTTCTTTGACTATTACTCAACTTTCTTAACATTTGACACCATTGTACAGCAGTATCAGCAGTGGTATGATCAAGGTGCAACAGCTGAAACCCCAAATTATGTTTTGAATGATATTAAAAAATATTTAGTTCATAGAATAGACAAAAAAGACGGAAGTTTCCAAAGATGGCAAAGTGATTGGTTTACTACTTTTATAGTATCTTATTCACTTCTTAGAGACAGCAGAAATGATTATCTTAACCCTACAAGGGGAAGTTTCTTAAGAGGTACAGTGGATTTCTACTTTAACCATACACAATTAATGAGATTAAATGCTACAGGTTTCTTAGCTGTGCCTGCTACTAAATGGCTTTCATTTGCATTCTATGGTGAGATTGGTCAAATTATAGCCATTCCTGGACTTCCTATTCAGAATGATGCTGATGTGCTTTATTATCTTAACCCATTTGAAGATGTTAGAGGTTGGGATACTTCTAAATATACTATATTTAAATATAATAGAGGTTTAAGCACTTATGATTTGCCTAATGAAAATGGTCAAAAAGATTCTTGGAGTTATGGTAGAGCTAAAGTGAGGTTCTTTGCAGAGCTTCGTATACCTATTATACCAAAAACTTTAGGATTTGTTGGTTTTCTTGATGCAGGTCAGTTATGGCTTCCTTATTCTACAGGTCTTAATTCTTATGGAGATGCTTATGATTATCCTTCTCAGTTTATGGATATTAAGGATATATTTGACCCTTCACAGTATATGTATTCTGTAGGTTTTGGTTTGAGACTTACTATACCAATATTTAATATTAGATTCTATTTTGCTAAGAGGTTTGTTTACAATAAAGATGATGTTGGTTTTGGTAAAGGATTTCAGGATTTTGAGGGCGATACTTATTCTCCTCTTGGTAAGTGGCTTGGCAGAGGCTGGGGAATTGCATTTACAATGAACCACCCATTCTATTAAAATTATATATTGCTATTTTGCAGTTTTTATTATAATTTTTATTATATTTATAAATAATTTGTCAGTAAAATATAAAAGGAGAAAATAAATTATGAAAAAATATTATATTTTTGGCTTAATGTTTTTATCTTTTTTAGTTATATCTGTAATAAGTCCGAGAGTTTTTACACAATCATATAGGCTTACTAAGGTTGGTTATGTTGATTTAGATAGAGTTGTAAAAGAGGTTACGAAAGATGAAGTTTTTGTTGAGAATTTAAAATTAAAAATGGAAGAGCAAAATAATAGAGATTTAGCAGAAACTAATAATACAGAAATAAATACTAATCCGAGAGATAATTCTTTGAGAGGTCAAGTTAAAAGACAGGTTGCTTCATCACTTCTTGGTATAGTAAAAAAAGAAGGTTATACTTTAATACTTGAGAGAACTGAATATGCTATTCTTTATGCAGATAGGAATTTTGATATTACAGATGCTGTTATTAAGGATGTGAAAGAATCTGTTATGAAAAAATAATTATTAATAAATAGTATAATTCATTTAAAAATACATACTATTGACAAATAATAAAAAAGACTTTATATTAATAATACTCTGCTTGGTACGTGAAGCGATGACATTCTTGCACCAGTATAATTTAATGCTAAAGGGATCTGGATTGAAGCATCAATGATAGGCTCGCCATTATCGCGATATGGTATAGAGAAATCAAGGTCATGTTTCTGGGGAACCCACCTGACTATAAAGTTAGGTGCATTTATGTCGCATACGGCTATAGCGGAGCTTTTTTATATATTATGTGTTATAAATTATTAATTATATTCGCTATTATTAATCAAATAAAAAACCCAAATACATACAAAATTAGAGAGTAACAATGGATAATAAAACAAATAAAGAAAATACTAGACTTGTTAAAGTTATATTAGAATCTGGTTTTGCAAGCAGAAGAAATTGCGAGAAAGCTATAATGTCTGGAAGGGTGAGAGTAAACAATCAGGTGATATTAGACCCTGCTTATAGAGTTAAAGAAACAGACAGTGTTTCAATAGATAGAAATATTATAGAAAGACAAACTAAAAGGTATATGGCTTTATATAAGCCTTTGGGGGTTGTGAGCACTACTAAATATTTACCTGGCAGAAGGATAATTACAGAGTTTTTTAAGGGTATAAAAGAGAGGCTTTTTTATGCTGGAAGACTTGACTCTGAATCTCGGGGGATTATGATTATTACAAATGACGGTGAGTTTGCTAATATTATAACACACCCGTCTTATGAAATATTAAAAGTTTATGATGTTACAGTTAATGGAAAAATAGATTCTGAAGCTCTATTAAAAGCAAGCGGCGGCATTACAATAAAAAATGTTACATATTCCCCTTTTAAGTTTAAAATTCTCTCTAAAGGAAGAGTGCAAAGTAAGATTCGCCTTACTATAAACGAAGGTAAAAACAGAGAGATAAGAAAGATATTCGATTATTTGGGTTATAAGGTTATTGATTTGGAGAGAATATCTGTAGGGTGTGTGAGCAAATATGATGATGTATCTGGTACTTTAGAGGCTGGACATATTAGAGATTTAACAAAAAAAGAGATAGAGTTTTTCTTTAAGCAAAAAGATAAAAAGCTCAAAGAGATAGAGTCTTTATTTTCTAATAACACACTTGAAACAGATGAAGAGTTTAACGAAGAAGATTTTCTAAAAGATAGTGAAAAAGAAGTAAAAAAAGAAGAGAAAAAACAGCATGATAAATCTAAATGGGCTAAGGCTAAACCTAAGAAAAAAAGATTAGCGCCTAAAAAATCTACTATTAAAAAAATTAGTGCTAAAAAAATTGCTGCTTCTAAAGAAAAAAAATTAAAAACGGTAAAAAAATCTGTTAAAAAGTCATTAAAAAAGAATACAAAATCTTTAAATAAGAAAAGTAAATAATTAGCCCTATAATATTATTATAGGGCTATCACTTTATTAATATATTAAAATCATAGAAGTATATACATATTCTTAACGTTAATAATACACTATAGAACAAAAAAAATCAATAAAAATAATGTGTTTTTTATCTTATTTTTGTTATATTTTTTATAAAATATTTATATAAATTTGATTACTAATTTACATTTTATAGGTTTTATATATAAACGGGAGTTTTATATGTTAAAGAGGGCATTATTTTTATTTATAATATTTATTTTTATCATATCTTGCAGAAGAGCTGTAACGCGTCCTACTTTAGATTCATTGGGAACTCCGCCTACTGAACCTGATTTTCCTACCATAGATGAAAATACAGAAGGAGATTATATCGTAAAAGCAGATGATACTGAAGAGGAAATAGCAAATAAAATTCAAAAATATTATGAACAATATCAGCAATATGCAGTTATCTTGGAAGATACAGAAGAGAATATAAAGGCAAATGGTACTATAGAAAAAATTAATACAGTTATAAATAATGATATTTATTCTCAAGGCGTATCATTAAATTTACTTCTCACAGATATTACTGAAATAAAAGAAAATGCTTTTAAAGGTAACGTAAATTTGATATCAATAGAATTTCCTGATACTTTGACTACTATTGGTAATTATGCTTTTAATAATTGTAAGAATTTAATAAAAATTAATTTTCCTTCTGCATTAATAGATATAGGAAAAGGTGCATTTTTAAGTTGTAAAAGTTTAGAAGAAGTTAATTTGAAAGATACAAAAATAAATATATTATCTACTCAAATTTTTAGTGATTGTTCTAAATTAAGTGCAGTTACACTTCCTGATATATTATCAGGAATAGAAAATAGTGCTTTTGCTTATTGCTATTCTTTAAAAGAAATTAATTTTCCTGAATCATTAACAACGATAAATGTTTTTGCTTTTACCGGATGTAGTTTTGTAAAACTAGTATTTAATAATGGATTGACATCTATAAATTCTATGGCATTTTATAACTGTTCATCTTTGACTCAAATAAGTTTTCCTTCTACATTAACAAAGATTGATAGTTGGGCTTTTAGTGGTTGCGGTAATCTAAATGATATAGAATATAATGGTGATAATCCAAATATACAAGCTGTTAATATATTTAAATCTTATGCTGGTTCTACAGAAACTACACCAAAACAATTATATTTACCTAATGTAGAAGCGCCAAATGAATCTTCTCAAGACCCAAATCCTTGGGAAAATTTCTTAGATTATGATTGGGTTAATAAAATACAATATAAAACTAATATGCCTAATAATTAAAAAATATTTTGCTAAATAGGATAATAGAGAACTTATAATATTTATAGGTTCTCTTTTTTATATAAATAATATTAGACATTTTACTTGATTATATGGTTTTTATATAATATACTTTAAACATATAATATAAAAATTAGAAAAACAATTTAGAGGTGTAATAACTTATGGAAAAAAATGTACAAGATAGAATTAATTCTTGGCTTAACGGCTCTTATGATGAAGAGACAAAAAAAGAGATTAAGGCATTATTAGATTCTGGCAATGAAAAAGAATTAACAGATGCTTTTTATAGAGATTTAGAGTTTGGTACTGGCGGACTTAGAGGAATAATGGGTGTTGGTACTAACAGAATGAATAAATATACTGTTGGTGTTGCCACTCAGGGTTTAGCTAATTATATACTTAAACAAGGCGGAAGTAATTATAAAGTTGCTATAGGGTATGATTCAAGAAATAATTCTGATGTATTTTCTAAAGCTGCTGCTGAGATACTTTCTTCAAATGGTATAAGCGTTTATTTATACGATGATATTCACCCTATTTCACTTCTTTCTTATGCTGTTAGAAGTTTAGGCTGTATTGCTGGAATTGTTGTTACTGCAAGCCATAACCCTAAAGAATATAATGGCTATAAAGTTTATTGGACTGACGGTGCTCAAGTTATTCCTCCTCATGATAAAAATATAATAGAAGAAGTATTGAAAGTGAAGCCTGAAGAAGTAAAAATGGGAGATGCTTCAAAAGTTACACTTATAGGAAAAGATATTGAAGATAAATATATGAATGATTTAATGGGCTATTTAGTTAATCCTGATATCATAAAAAAACATCATGATATAAAGATAGTTTATACACCTATTCATGGTTCTGGTTATAAAATGGTTCCTATGGCTTTAAGAAAGGCAGGATTTACTAATTTAACAACTTTAGAAGGTGCTCAGCCTCCTAATGGAAACTTCCCTACTGTTGAATCACCTAACCCAGAAAACCCAGAAGCTTTACAAATCGCTGTTAATAAGGCTAAAGAGATTGGTGCTGAACTTGTTATGGGTACTGACCCTGACTGCGACAGAATGGGCTGTGCTTTGCTTACTAAAGACGGTTCTTATATGTATCTTACTGGTAATCAAATAGGCTCTATTATTTCTTATTATCTTATTACAAATAAAAAGAATGTTAAAGACCCTTATATAGTAAAAACTATAGTTACTACCGAACTTGCAAGAGCTATTGCTGATGCTAATAATGTTAAGCTTTATGATGTACTTACTGGTTTCAAATGGATTGCTGATATTATAGAAAGAACAAAAGACGGCACATATTTATTTGGTTTTGAAGAAAGTTTCGGATATTGTATTAACTCTAATGTACGCGATAAAGACGGTGTTAGTTCTTGTTTGATGCTTGCTGAAGTGCTTGCTTATTGTAAAGACAATAACATGACATTAGCTGATTATTTAGAGAGCATTTATGAAAAATATGGATACTTCTACGAAGAGACTATATCTATCACTAAAAAAGGTGCTGACGGTGCTAAGGCTATAGCTGATTTAATGACTTATTATAGAAACAATTTACCTAAAGAGATTTCTGGTGTTGAGGTTGTAAGCATAAGCGATTATGAGAAAAAAGAAGTTTACGACAATAGCGGCAAAAAAATAAATGACATTACTCTTCCAAAATCTAATGTGCTTCAATACATACTTTCTGATAAAACAAAAATTACTATTAGGCCTTCTGGTACTGAACCAAAAATAAAATTCTATTTTGAAGTTTGTGTAAAAGAAAGCAAAGATAAGAGACTCGCAGTTGCTAAAGAAAAAGTAGCTAATTTTAAAAAATTTATTAAAGAATAATATTTTACAATTAAATATGAAAGCCCTCATTAATTTTAAATGGGGGCTTTTTTATATTACGTTAAAAATATAATTCATATAGCTCTATTAGGTATATTATAATTAAATTTGTTGACTTTTTTACTTATTACTATAAAATAATATTGAACTATATTTTAATGTACCTACCAAATCCATTTATTTTATATAGGATTATTTTTTATAGAGGATAATATGCAAGTTTCTAAAGAGTGGCTTGAAAAATATTCTAAAATAAAATATATGCTAAAAGCACAAGATAATTTAGAAGAAGCATTTACAAAAAAAGAAATAAATAATTCAAAATTAGAAATTTTAGATTTAGGTGAAGTTAATATAGAAAGCGGAAAAATTATTGCATGTGATCCTTTAGCTTATTTAGATGAAGAATCTTTATCCTTTATACAAGAGGTTAAACCAAATAAATATAAAGTGTTTGCTGGTGTTTTAGAAGATGAGGAGAGATATGCAATCGTAAAGCTTCAAATATCTGACAAAATGCCTAAGTATTATGATTTGGCATTAACAGGGGTAGAAGAATTAGATGATGTAGAAGATGGAGATTTTTTTGGGTTTCCAGTTGATGCTGGTATGGCTTGTATATGCGATTATAATGCTCTTAATGATTTTATAAAATTTGAAAATAAATTAATAGAATCAAATGGAGATGATTATAATAGGTATGATGATTTATTTGCGAAGCTTTTAGAAGACAATGCTAAAAAATATCCTAAATATCAAAGTGAATATGGTGATTGGCTTAATTTTAACATACCAGATAGTAAATATAATATAGTTTTATTTCAAAGCGGATACGGTGATGGATTTTATCCTGCATATTTTGGCTTTGATGATAAAGACGAAATTTGTGCTTTATACATTATATTTATAGATTTATTTGCTGAGGATTAATGATTTTGTAAAATTTAAAACCTTATATAAATATTTTATTAAAAAAATATTGGGAGTATATAGAGTAATGAATGTTTTGGATTATATAAAATACAATTTTTTTAATATAAGAACTCCAAGCTTAGTTGAAAAGGTTCGTTTACAGGAATATGCTAATAGAATATCAGGAAGTAAATATCATTTTGTAGATTTGAAAACAGGTGCTTTAACAGATACGCTTGCTAAGTTTATTTTTGATATGTATAAGGTAATCGGTCCCTTATTGTATCCTTTAAAAGAAGAATTTATCATTAAAGATGGTAAACAATTTTCATACTATCTTATAGAAGTATCTTTTAATGAAGAGATGAAAAATCTATATCTCACGCTTAACAAGGAATATATGACAGAAAAACTTAATAGCGGAGAAAAAGTTAATAATGTATTTAATGATGTAAAAAATAATTTTAGTAAGTTTAAAAAATTTATTAGCAGCGATAATGGTCGGGAAATAAATTTGACATTTAATTTGCTTAAAGATTTTGCTGCTATATCAAATTTTGACTTCTTTTTATTTTTAAGAGCTTTTTGTCCTTCTTTTGTAGATGGAGCATATAATTCTAATCCTACGTTTAAAAGTACATCAAATATTCAGGTTGTAGACGATTTAATAAGATTAGATGAAGCTGTAAAGAGTATAGTAATAAGAAAAGAATTAGCAAGTGCTTTGAAAATTTTTCAAAAGTACAGCGGTATGCCGGAGATAGATGAAAATAATTTAAAATCATTCTTAGCAAGAGTGAAATATTTACAAACACCAAATTTATTAAGTGATATCATCATTTATCTATTAAAAGATTTTACATATAAGTCTCCTACAAACTCATCTAATGTGAATATTTTTGTGAACTATATTACAGACTGCACAAATAATTTGAAAAAAGATATGAATGAGATAGTATCTGAAATAAAATTTAATAAAATTACTACAATGAGAGAAAAGACTTTCAGCGGAATTGAAATAATGAAGATGAGCAATATTAATGATGATAAAAATGAACTTTTAGAAAAATATGAATGTAATACTTTTACTTGCGTAGAGCCGTTAGAGTATATAAAAACTTTTGTTGTAGAGATATTTGATATAAAATATAAGGCTCCTTTAAATGATATGTTTTTGGGTGTAGATTTCGCTAATAAAGAAAGAAATTCTATGGGACTTGATGCATTTTATACTTTAAATGATTCTAATACAGAGATTGTTAATTTTGATGCTCAATTAAGTCCTGAATCTGAAAATTTTAAAAGATTTAAAGGATGGACTATTACGAAAAATAAAGCCTTAACAAGCAGAGATTTAATTGAAGCTATGGTTAAAAAATTAGATGAAGAGGGAAATAAAATCATTATTAATGCTTATAATTCTGTATTAGATTTAACAAGCATAGTAAAAAATGTTATAGAAGACTATGATAACGGAACTAAAAATGAGATTCTTAATGCTAATAAAATACCTACTTTAGAAAGATTTAATTTAAAAATAGCAAAAGAAATGCTTGATGATTTTGAAAATTTTATATCCCTATTAAAAAACTTTGTAAGGTAATAGATATTATTTAGAGAGCAAGCATTATGTATAAAAAATATAAAACAGCTATTAATATTAGTATTGGTATAATCATAAGTATTATTTGTCTATATTTCGCTTTTAGAGGAATTGATATAAAGGGTTCTATTGAAGTAGTAAAAAATATTAATATAGCATACTTTATCATATCTTTAATACTTAGTGTAGCTATAATTGCATTGCGTGGTTTAAGGTGGGAATGTTTTATACCTTTAAATAAGCCTATTAAGAAGAGAACTGTTGTAATGGCTGCTTATATTGGATATATGGCTAATAATATACTTCCTGCTAAACTTGGAGAGGTGGCACGTGCTTATATACTTGGTGTTAAAGAAGATGTTAGTAAATCTGCTTTAATTGCTTCAGTTGTTACAGAGAGATTATTTGACGTTATTATTGGGGGTGTTATACTCACTATTTCTGTGGCATTTATTCCAAATCTTCCAAAAACTATAACTTATGCTGCAATTGCTTTATTTGTTGTATCTATTGCTGGTTTTTTGGTGTTAATGTTTTTAGTGTGGCAGAAAGAGTTTGCTCATAAGGTTTTTTATAAAGTTTTTGGTATACTTCCTCAAAAAATCGGCTCTAAGCTAATAGAGTTCTCTTGCAATTTTATAGATGGTATAGGTTTTAAAAATGATGCTAAACATATATTTTTAATATTTTTATATACGATTCTCTATCTTATAGGACAAATACTTACTATAAGCTTTCTTTTGGAGGCTTTTAATATAAAATCTTCTCCAATTATAGCTTTATTTATATTTGCTATAGGAGGTTTCGGTTTTGCTGTACCTTCGGCTCCTTCTGGAATAGGTCCTTTTGAATGGGCTATTATTTTTGGGCTTTCTTTAATAGGTGTAGAAAAAACTATAGCAGCTCCTTATGCTTTGGTTTATCATATAATGGGTATCGTACCTATTACAGTAGTTGGATTTATATTCCTATTTATTATGGGTATTAACTTAAAAGAAGCTACCGCACAAAAAGAATAATTTGTAAGAATTAATATAAATATAGTGTGTATTTTTATGATTATAATATTGTGTAATATCATATTTTGTTGTTTATATACGGTGAAGATAATTTTAAATTTAAAAAGTTATATATAATTTATTGATATTGTTTTGTATTTTATATATAATGTGTAAATCATGATATAAAAAGAATTGGAAAAATTTAATTTAAATAAAATTGTATTTTAATAATTTTATATATTGATGGATTTGCATGCTTTTTAGGTGATTATCCAATTATTGTTATATATAAACCAGAATCAGAAAAGTATTATAGGAGAATATTTTTTACTATAGCACATGAAATATATCATTTAATATATATATACAGAGAATGAAAAAGATGCTGATATTTTTGCAAGTGCTATGCTTGTTACAAAAAATGATATATTTTCTATTTTAAAAGAATTTGATGATGATATTTTAAAAAGCTCTGATGTGGTAAAGATATCAATATTTTTGAGAAATCTTAAGGATTTGAAGGAATCAATATTTGAAAGATTATATATAAAATTAAATGTTTCTATGAGAGCTATTTTAAAATCTTTAATAAATCATAAATTTATAATTGGTACAGAAAAAGATAATGAATATCTTATAGATGATCTTACGTTTAAATTAAATAGTAAGAAAATTTTTGTTAATCAAATAAATATTTTATCAACAAAAGAATTTTTAAATAAATCAAATTAGGAGATATATTAATTTATCATCATAATTTTTTTAATTATTATATATTTTTTATAAATTATTATATTTTCAAAAAAAATTTACATTAGAAATATATATAGAAATGTGTATATTCAATAATAATAATATTGACAGTTTATTTATAAATGTTATAATTTGGTACAATAAAAATACATTTTAGGAGATTAAAAATGTCAAGATTTACAATTCCTAGAGATTTATACTATGGCGATAATGCTATGGAAGAATTAAAAAACTTAAAAGGCTACAAAAAAGCTATAATCGTTACAGGCGGTTCATCTATGAAAAGAGGTGGATTCCTTGATAAATGCGAAAAGATATTAAAAGAAACTGGTTTAGAAGTTAAAATATTTGACGGTGTTGAGCCAGACCCTTCTATAGAAACAGTTTATAAAGGTGCTGAGGCTATGAGAGAATTCCAACCTGATGTAATAGTTGCATTAGGAGGCGGTTCTGCACTTGATGCTGCTAAAGCTATGTGGGTTTTCTATGAATATCCTGAGAAAAAATTCGATGATATTAAAACTCCTTTTACTATGCCTAAACTTAGACAAAAAGCTATATTTGCAGCTATACCTTCTACAAGCGGTACAGCTTCAGAAGTTACTGCTTTCTCAGTTATAACTGATTATTCTACTAACATCAAATATCCATTAGCAGACTTTGAAATTACTCCAGACATTGCTATACTTGATTATTCAATACCTATGACAATGCCAGAAACTGTTTCTGCTGATACTGGTATGGATGCTTTAACTCACTCTATAGAAGCTTATGTTGCAGGACTTAGAACTGACATAACAGATGCTTTAGCTATGAAAGCAATTGATATGATTGTTCATAACATAGAAAAAGCAGTTAAAGGCGATAAAGAAGGAAGAGCAAAACTACATGTTGCTCAATGTTTAGCTGGTATGGCTTTCTCTAATGCTTTACTTGGTATAGTACATAGTTTAGCTCATAAAACAGGTGCTGAGTTCCATATAACACACGGCAGATGTAATGCTATACTTCTTCCTTATGTTATAGAGTACAATTCAAAAGTTTGTGCTAATAGATTTGCTGATATAGCTAAAATGCTTAAACTTTCTGGAAATACTGATGCAGAACTTACAGCTGCTTTAGTAAATAAAGTTAAAGAATTAAATGTTAAATTAGGCATTAAACAAACTTATAAAGACAACGGCGTAACAGAAGACCATTTCAAACAAAAATGTGATGATATAGCTAAAAATGCAGTTGCTGACCCTTGTACAGGTTCTAACCCAAGAGAGACTGATGTTGCTAATATGAAAAAAGTATTAGAAGCAGCTTATTATGGAAATGCTGTTAACTTTTAATTAATATATTTTAATCATAGTTTTTCCCCGAGTATTATTATTATATAATGCTTGGGGTTTTTATATGATTAAAAATATGTATTGTAAATATTATTTTGAAAATAAAATAATAATATAAAAAACTTTATATAGAATTATATGCAATTTATAAAAAAGACTTGACAAAAAAAAGTATTGTATTATGATAGCCTTAAAATTACGATAAAATGGAGTAAATATGGAAAAATTAGAATATCTTAGTTTTTTTAATATTATAGAAATGTTAAATGGATATTTTGCTAAATTCGATGATGATTTCGATGATGATGATTATGATGATTATGACGATGAAGAAGAAGATTATGATGATGAAGACGAGTACGATGATGATGATGATTTCGATGATGACTTTGATGATGATTTCGATGATGAATATGAAGAAGATGACGAGGATTTAGATGATGAATATTATGAAGATGATGAAGATGAGTATGATGATGAGTATGATGATGATTTAGATTTTGATGATGACTTCGATGATGATTTTGATGATGACTTTGATGATGATGATTTCGATGATGATGAAGACTATGATGAAGATGATTATGATGATGAAGATTAATAAATATAAGTAAGCAATATTAATATAATAAGTATTAATATTGCTTATAGTATAGGTTTTTGAATGGCTGAAAAAAATAATAATAAATTTAAAAATTATAATAATTTTTATAATAAGAAGAAAAAAGATAACTCTTATAATAATAGAAAAAAAAATAATCATAATCAATATAGAAATAAAAAAACTATAGAGGAATATGAAAAAATATATCTTAGCAATAAGATGAAAGACAAATCAGAAAAAGCAATATGTCCTATATGTAATGAACCTATATATATACCAGAGGAAGCTATAACACATAATGCTACAAATAAACTTGCACATTTTGAATGTATATTAAAAGAAATCAAAAATAACAATGAAGAAGAGATGGAAGAAAATGATAAAATAGTTTATTTAGGTTCTGGTACTTTCGGCATCATACAAGAGCGCAAAAATTCTAAGGGTACTAAACTCTTTGTAAGAAAGAGAATAAACTACGAAAACAGAAAAGTAAAAAAAATAGAAGACGATTCAGATCCTGAAGAGGAGGATTTATTTAATGTATGATATGCCTAAGGGATTTTCCTCTGCGGCAATAAAAGCAGGACTAAAAAACAATGATTATGATCTTGCTATAATAAAAAGTGAATTGCCAAGTACGGTATCGGCATTATATACGCAAAACAAATTGCAGGCTGCTCCTATACAATTTTCTAAAAATAATGATAAAAACAAAATTGAATTATTAATAGTGAATAGTAAGTCTGCTAATTCTCTCACTGGTAAAAAAGGCTATCAAGATGTTTTGGATATAGCTAAACATTCCAGCAGTGTTTTTAAATGCAAAAAAGATAATATAATGATGGCATCAACTGGAATAATAGGTATTCCATTAGAAGCAGAAAAAATAAAAAATGCCATTAGTAATGCTAAACTAAATATTGGATTTGATGAAAACATTATAAAGGCTATTCAAACCAGAGATAGAATAGATAAAGTATATAAAACCCAATTACAAATAGAAGATAAAACAGCAAACTTTTTGGCAATAGCAAAAGGAAGTTCAATAGTTCACCCTAATATGGCTACTGTATTACTATTTATATTTACAGATTTGAATGTAGAAAAAAAGAGTTTGAACAAAGCATTTAAATATGCAGTAGAACATACATTAAACAGAATATCAATAGACGGAGAAACATCAACTAATGATATGGCCTTGATAATGGCTAATGGGGCATTAGAAAATAAAGCCATCAATGAAAAAAATAAAAAACTATTTTTAGAATTACAGCAAAAATTAGAAGAGATATGCGCTGTTATATCTAAGATGATACTATTAGACGGCGAAGGAATGAGCAAAACAATTATGGTATCTGTAAAAAAAGCAAAGACTCAAAAGGATGCCTTGGAAATAGCAAGCAAAATATCAAAGTCTAATCTTGTGAAAATTTTATTTATTTCAAATGAAATAGATTACCGTAAGCTGTTATCAACTATAGGGAATATGAATGTTAATATAGATAAAATGTCAATAACAGTAGATAATATTAATATTTATAAAAACGGAAAAATAAATGAAAATCAAAATGAATTAAAAATATTAAATAATAGTTTAAATAAAGATAAAAATGAACATCATATTATATTAGATTGCGGATATAATACAAAATTTGAAGATTACTATTATTTTACAGATATAACTCAGGAATATATATCAATACATTCAAGTTATAATATTTAACTTCTTATATTACCAACAGTAGGGTCATATATTACTTCTTCTGGAAGAGTATAAATATTATTATTCTCTGTATTATTAGATTTTTCATTTGTATAATCATTATTTTCATCTAATGGAGCATAATAATATTCTTCTTCTTCTTCTTCCATATTAGTTAAATCATTATTATTATTTCTTCTAGTACCGCTTCTTATATGGTCAATATTACATTGAGTACTAAGGTCAATATTTCCTCCAACAGTAAGAGGAGTAGTATTAATACAAGTATGATTCCTAGGAAGTCCTGAATCCTGACAAATCTCCACAATAAATACATCTTCCGGCACTTTCCAATGAAACTCTCTTTTATCTAAAGGAGTAATAGCATCTAAATATTGAAATGTAGCCAAAGCAGTAGTAGCTCCTCCTGTAACATTATTAGGAAGAACATCGTTTCTATCGCTTCCAATCCAAGCAACAGTTACAATCTCATCATTATAAGCTACAAACCAGTTATCTCTATGTTCGCTTGTAGTACCTGTTTTAGCAGAATATGAAGGACTTTGAAAACCATAAGTATTAGCGCTTCTATATGCTGTGCCTCCTGGTGCTATTACTTTTTGGAGAGTAGAGTTTAAAAAATAATATGATGCTTGTGAGGTTGAACTAATTTTTTTGGGTGTTCTGTCGGCAAGAGCAGTTACGCTTAATTCATTACCGTCTATATCTATTACTTTATCTACTATATAGTTATTATATCTTACACCATTATTAGCAAGCCCTCCATAAGCAGTAGCCAAATCTAAAGGGCTCATCTCTATAGTACCCAAACCTATAGATAATGCATTTGGTATATAGGCATCATTTCCAAAAAACTCTCTTGCATGATCAATAAAATAAGTAAGACCAATATCATTTAATAATTTCACTGCAACTGTGTTAATAGATTTTGTTAAAGCAGTTTCCAAAGTAATTTCTCCCATATATCTCCTATTGAAGTTCCTTGGAGAATATGCAGGTTTTCCAGGTCCTTGAGGATAACTGTAATTTGTATCAATCATAGTAGAAAAAGGCTGAGCACCTCCTTCAAATGCATACAAATATATAAAAGGCTTTATTACGCTTCCTATTTGTCTTTTTGCCTGAACTGCCCTATTAAACTGATTTTGCAATGTGTATCCGTCCCCACCTATCATTACAAGTATACCGCCTGTTTTAGGGTCTATAGAAACCATTGCACCTTGATAGCTTCTGTTGGAAGTAGATGCTTGAAGATTTCTTATTTTTTCTTTCATTACAGCATCTGCTACTCTGTAATATCTTTCATTGATTGTTGTGTATATTTTAAGCCCAGATAATGCAAGTTCATCTTTGTTAAAATAGTTTAATAATTCTTGTCTTACATATTCATTAGCATAGGGTGTTCTATTTACAGTCATTTTCCACTGAGCACCTTTTACTTGTTTGCTAATATTTGTGTATTTTTGGTCAAATAGTTCTAATTCTGCCTTTTTAGTTTCTTCATCTATAATTTTATTTTTTACTAACCTTGAAAGTATTTGGTCAACTTTTTTTCTGCTGTTGTCAGGATTATTTACTATAGAATAATATGTAGGGTTAGGCAGCATACCAACCATTATGGCAAATTCTAATAATCTGCATTGCCTTAAAGGTTTCTGAAAATAATAATTAGCAGCAGCCTCAAAACCATAATTCCCATCACCCAAGTAAACAGTATTAAAATACATCGCAAGTATTTCTTTTTTTGTATATTTAGCCTCTATCTCTCTTGCAGCAAACATTTCAAACAATTTTCTCTCTATTGTTCTTTCGCTTTTTGTAAATAACAATTTAGCTAATTGCTGTGTGAGAGTTGAACCTCCGCCTACTATTTTCCTTGTTAAAATAGTTTGTATTGCTAAATATGCAGACCTAAAATAATTTATACCCTTATGTGAATAAAATTTCTGGTCTTCCATTAAAAGAAGTGTTTTTTCTAAAAGAGGGTTAATATCATCAACATTTACAACCTCATAAGCAGGAGGCATATATTCGCCTATTAGTATGTTATTTTTATCATAAATCTTTGTAGGAGG